>CAZHNW010000023.1:0-43560 GCA_964534225.1 uncultured Leptospirales bacterium
CAACGGTTTTCAAGACCGCCTCCATCGACCACTCGGACAACTCTCCGTGAGCAAAGCTATAGTTTTGGCGATTCTTGTCAAATAAAATTTTTATGAGCTGATGATTTCTGTTCCAATACCGGCATCGGTGAATATTTCCAGGAGAACAGCATGTTCTACCCTGCCGTCGATAATATGAGTTTTGTGAACACCTTCTTTCAGTGCATCGAGGCAGCAGTTGACTTTCGGTATCATGCCCCCGGAAATGGTCTCGTCATCAATAAGACGGGGGATTTCACCTGCTTTCAGGGTAGAGGCAAGTTTTTCTCCGACCTTGACTCCCTCTACATCGGTGAGGAGTATGAATTTTTCCGCTTTAAGGGCCTCCGCGATTTTGCCTGCGGCAATGTCGGCGTTTATGTTATAGGTGTCGCCTGATTCATCCACCCCGATGGGGGCGATAACAGGGATGAAAAGATCCCTGTCGAGGGTATCCAGTATCTGGGGATTGACCCTTTTTACGGTGCCCACCTGACCGATGTCGACCTTCTGGCCTTTTTCTTCATGGTAGATTTTTTCTGCAATGATAAGGTTGCCGTCTTTTCCGGAAAGGCCTACGGCACGCCCTCCTACACGGTTGATGTTGTTGACGATTTCTTTGTTAACCTTTCCTACGAGGACCATTTCAACGTATTCCATGGTTTCATGGTCAGTGACACGCATTCCCCCGATGAAGTCTGACTCTTTGCCTACGGATTTCAGGAGCTGCCCGATCTGGGGCCCGCCGCCATGAACGATAACAGGATTGATCCCTACCAGTTTCAGGAGGACCATGTCACGGGCAAAGGAGCGCCGCAGGTTTTCTTCTGTCATGGCATGGCCGCCGTATTTGATGACAATGGTTTTTCCGGAGAATTCCTGTATATAGGGAAACGATTCTGTCAGGGTGTTGACTTTTTCGATATATTTTTTCATAGTCTTCTCTCTTTTTTCAGTTTTAATGTTGACGAAAGGTATTGATTACCCTTGTCGATGGCAGCGTCAATTTATTTTTCATCTACTTCCCCGCAGGGGGGGAATTGTAAAGCTTTTTCCATGTTTTTGTCAAGTAAGGACTTTCTCCTTACTGTTTTCTGATTGACCACCGCCCGGTCATGCGGTTATACTACTGATGATTTTTGGAGATGGGGAAGTCATATCCCCTCTGTTCCTGTTCGGGCAGGGGCCCGCAGTCAGCGGGGAGGACCTGTTTCATCCCGTTACGCGCCTTTAGGCGAAGGGGAGGATGACTTCCTGCAAATATAAAATGGAGAGTTGCATAATGAGGGGAGTTTCTGGGTTTTTGCTTACTGTTTTTCTGATGACAGCCACCGGGGCTGTGGCGGGTGTTCCCATGGGGGTTTTGCCCTTTAAGGGTGATGGCGCGGTGTTACGTCTTGAGACATCGTTGAAGACCGCCCTGGTTAAGGCAGGGGGGGTGACTATACTGGCAGACAGCGTGATGAAGGAAATCATTCGCCGTCATGAACAGGCTCAGAGCCTCGGGTCCGCCTGCCATGATATTTCGCAGCTGAAGGTGGCGGAATACCTTCTTGAGGGGGCCCTGGAAGGGGGCAGACTGCAGCTGAAGGTGGTGGATGTTAACAGCGGTGCCATTGTCCTCAGTGATGCCCTTGCCCTGGGAGGCGGGGATTACAGAATCAGGTCAGCGGCACGCCGGGTGCGAAAGGCTGTGATACTTCATGCGTCAGGTAAAAAGCGGGAGGTTCCTGAAGATGTGGGACCCTACATGGAGTTTCTTCAGCAGTTTGTCAAGGGTCTGAGCCGGGGAAAGAGCGCCTGTTATCCCTACCTTGCTTTTTATTACGGGGGGAAGTACAGGCGGCCCTCTGCTAAATATCCAAAACTGATCCAGACGGCAGGGACCTTTTTAAAGGTGGTGCGTCCGAACATGGTGCGGTCCCGCCTGGTTTTCGTTGATGTTAAGAGTAAAGCCCCCTGGGTCTATATATCTGTCGTAGCGGTAAAGCTGGGGAAGAAGACCATGCATCGTTTCGGTATTATCGAGCTTTCTGACGGTTCCCTGGGGGTTTCTATTTATGAGCCTGATGAATGATAATTTCAGCGGGGGGGCTCTGAGCCCCCTGGCCGGGGAAGCGGGGAAAGTGCAGGTAACGTTAATTTTAATAAAAAATTGACATAAATATAAAAATTTGTAGTCTGTTGATTGACTTGTCAGTCAACAGGGTGGTGTTATGAGAAAGTTGAATCTGTTTTTTTTACTGATCAGTTTCTTTTTATTTTTTTCTGCATGCTCTGACCCCGGAAAAACCGTATCACTCCTGGGGGAATGGGAGTTTCGAAGGGGTTTTCAGAAGGAATGGCTCACGAACGGTGACGGGCTCTCGTGGGAGAAAGCCGAGGTCCCGGTACTGGTTAAGAATATTACTGCCCTTGAATCATGGAAGGGACTTGTTACCTTCAGAAAGGCTATTCCCGAAGAGGTAACCGCCGGTATTCGAAGCGGCCAGAGTTATGCCCTGAATTCAGGGGCTGTAACCAGTGCTGCTGATATTTACATTAATGATTTTCCCCTTGGCAGTGTCGGCTCTCTTGATCCCTTTCACCACAGCAATGACAGATGGCTGGTAAGGAGTATTTCTTCACGAAGTATCAAGCCTGCTGAAAAGAATTATATTCATGTTGTTCTCATTGTGACAGATGCCATAGGTGAGGCGGGAATAAAGGGCCCGGACATGTTTTTGGGTAAAGTTGATCATGTTCTGGGCAGTTACTATCGCGGCGCCATTGTTGATTTTATTTTTATTGCCATCTATTTTTTCGTCGGTTTTTATCACATGATTCTGGGGGTGCGGCGTTTCAGCGAAAAGCATTATATTTATTTTGGAATTTTTTCTGTCCTGATTTCATTTTTTCTCGTGGCGAACATGTCGGCGCGGGGGCTGGTTTTCGGTAACCAGTCTGACACCCTCTACTTTTGGTTCGACAAAATGCCTTTAATTGCGATGGTTCCCTTTTTTTCTTTTTTTATTTCTCATCTGTTTCATCAGAGATATACACGTGTTGCCCTGGGAATTTCGGCCTATTCTGCTCTTCTTTTCTGTTTTGCTGTTATTGCCCAGTTTTTTTATATTTCCCTTTCAGGTTATGTTCTTACGGGATTTTTTCTCAGCTTTTTTGTCTGCATGATATATATCCTTTTTGAAACGATAAGGGAAGTCATAAGAAAAAATATGGATGCCGTGATTCTTATTGCGGGGCTCGTTATTTTTTTTGCTGGCGGCGTTCAAAGTGTCCTGATAGCTGAAGGTGTTATTGTCGGCGAGTCAGTGATGCAGTATGCTTTTATGGCATTTATTATTGGCATTGTGGTCATCCTGGCTAACCGTTTTATTAATGTTAACCGCAAAACAGAAAAGTTGAATGAAGAGCTCGATTTTAAGCTGATTGAGCAGGAAAAACAGACCATGCACCTGCGGGATATTCATGAAACAGTAATTGATGTCACTTCAACCCTTTCTTCGAGCTCAGAGGAGATGGCGGCTGTTTCAACTTCCTTTTCTGACAATGCTCAGAGCCAGGCCTCTTCTGTTGAACAGATGTCCGCTTCCATGGAGGAGTTGATGTCCGGGGGAGAGGGTATGGTGGAAGTTGTCAATACCCAGACAGAGAGTCTTTCCTCTGTGACGGAAAAGTTAAATAATGCTGTTGAGGCAACCCGGCAGGCCGCCTGTGAGATGGCGGATGCCCTTACGGTCAAGGATTACCTTAATACAACAATCCAGGAAACAGATGAAGGGGTGAATGACGCGGCCCGTGCCATGGAATCCGCTGTTGAACGTTTTGAGGAGATGAGACGGGTCAGCGAGATCATTAATGATATTGCTGACCAGATCAATCTTTTGTCTCTCAATGCCGCCATCGAGGCGGCCCGTGCCGGTGAGGCGGGCCGTGGTTTTGCCGTGGTAGCGGATGAAATTGGCAAGCTGGCAGATAACACCTCTGAAAATTTAAAGTCTATTGTAAGCCTTTTTAATGCCAGCCGTGAGGAAATTATCAATGCCAATACCCGGATTGAAGCTTTTAGAAAGACCTTGAATCACATGCTCGAAAATATTACCCGTTTCAGCGAGTCTATTGAGCAGGTAGCCAGCCTTATCAGCAATACCACGGCGGTAACAGAATCAGCCGGTGAGGAGATCAACAGCGTTATGGAGAGCGCCAATACCGTGCAGAATTCTGTCCATGAACAGCAGGTTGCTGTCAAAGAAGTCACCGAAGCCCTTCAGGGGGTCAATACCATAAGCCAGGCCATTGCCTCCGGGGCTGAGGAACTGACAGGAAGTATCATGGAAGTAACTGATTCTGTTGAACGGTTGAGAAAGATACTGCAGGCAGAAGGGTAATTTTTTTGAAAGTTGTTGAAAGTTGGTTTTTTTCAGGAGGCTCTGAGCCGGGTGTTAATGGAATGCTGATGTTAGACTATAATGCAGTATAATGCAAAATAGTCTTGACTATTTTGCATTATACTGCATTATAGTAACAATGGAAAGATATCTTGAATCCGTCATAATTAAAGACCTTTCAAAGAAAATGGTTTTTTTAACCGGCCCCCGCCAGGTAGGTAAGACATGGCTTGCCCGCAGAATTGGTGAATCATTCAGTAATTCTGTTTATTTAAACTATGACAGCCGGGAGGAC
The DNA here is from genome assembly GCA_964534225.1 of uncultured Leptospirales bacterium. Taxonomy (GTDB): domain Bacteria; phylum Spirochaetota; class UBA4802; order UBA4802; family UBA5550; genus CAZHNW01. The sequence goes on from CAZHNW010000023.1 coordinate 4,702, forward strand.
CGGGATCTTATCTCCAACCAGCTCTGGCTGGATTCGACGGAGCTTTTGATATTTGATGAACTCCACAAAATGCCCGACTGGAAGAACTACATCAAGGGGGTTTTTGACACAAAACCTTCGGGCATGAAAATACTGGTAACGGGAAGCGCCCGGCTCGAGACCTTCAGGGGAACGGGAGATTCCCTTGCGGGGCGGTATTTTCGCCACAGGCTCCTTCCCTTTACACCATCGGAAATAAATTTTGCAGGCAGAAATGAGATAAACAGGTCTCTCCTTGAAAGGGGAGGTTTTCCCGAGCCTCTCCTTGCTGAAGAAGCGGTAGACGCTGATCGGTGGCGGATGCAGTATGTCGATGGACTGGTGAGAACAGATATCCTCGATTTCGAAAAAATTCATGATTTCAGGGCTATTCAGCTTGTGCTGGAACTTCTGCGGGAAAGGGTCGGGTCTTCTGTTTCCTATTCTTCTATTGCGCAGGATGTGAATATTGCTCCCAACACCGTCAAAAAATATATTCAGATTTTTGAATCTCTTTTTATTATATTCAGGGTTACACCTTTTTCAAAAAATATCGCCCGGTCGATTCTCAAGGAACCGAAAGTTTATTTTTTTGATACCGGTATGGTCAAAGGAGATGAAGGGATTCTTTTTGAAAACCTGGCGGCTCTGAGCCTCCTGAAATACTGTCATGGAAAAGAGGACAATGAAGGTAAACCGGTTTCTCTCCATTATTTAAAGACAAAGGAGGGAAAGGAAGTCGACTTCTGTCTCGCCGAAAACGGGGAAGCCCGGGAGTTGATCGAAGTCAAGCGTTCAGACGGGAATGTTTCAAAGAACCTGCTGTATTTCAGTGAAAGGTATGGTATACCCGCGAAACAGATTGTACTTCACCTTAAACATGAGAAAAAGTTTTCCCGCGGGGAGGTCCTTGACGGTATGAAATACCTGGGGGAACTGACGTATTGAGGGGGAAGCATTCAGCTTGCCGCGGCCTGCTGTACAGAAGCAGGATGACATCCAAAAACTGGTCAGCCTTTATGTTATAAACTCTTCATAATTGTCTATGGTAACAGTAGACGTTACAGAGTCAGGGTAGGCGGTGAGAAAACTTTTGGGATACCTGGCTTTTTTTTTCGGGTTCCATTTAAATTCAAAAGCCCTGAGGATGCCATCGCTCTCTTCGATATAATCGATTTCCTGCTGGCTGTGGGTTCGCCAGAAAAAACGATTAACATGTCTTTTGGAATAGTGTATATACTTTTTTCTTTCGGAAACGAGAAAGTTTTCCCATAATGCCCCGGTGTCGTTTCGAAGAGAGAGGGGATTGAAATTTTTTATTATTACATTTCGGATTCCATTGTCATAGAAGTATATCTTTTTGCCTTTTTTGATTTCATTGCGCGCGTTTCTGCTCAGGGAATTGAGTCTAAAGACCACATAGGCTTTTTCAAGAAGATCGATATATCTCTCAACTGTTTCTGAATCAGCTCCGGTTAACTGGCCGATCTCATTGAAGGATACTTCATTGCCCACCTGTAAAGCCAGGGCCTGCAAAATTTTTTCGAGTAAAGGCGGTTTTTTTATAATTCCGAGAGAAAAAATATCTTTATAAAGATAACTGTCTGCCAATATATGCAGGATCTCTTTTTCGTTTCCGGGATTATTTATTATTTCCGGATAATATCCGTAAATTATACGATGCTCCAGCATTCTTCTCTCGTTAATGATACCGGAGTGTCGGGCCATTTCTCCATAAGAAAGAGGGAAGAGAGTGTATTCGAATTTGCGGCCAGTGAGTGGTTCATTGACGGTATTTCGTAGTTCAAAGGATGATGAACCGGTTGCAATAACCCGTACCCCCGGCAAGGTGTCAGCGATAATTTTCAGGGTCATACCGATGTCAGGTATTCTCTGGGCTTCATCGATTATTATGAGCCTGTTTTGACCAATAAGTGATACGAGCTCAGTGGATGTGCTTTTGCTCAGGTATTCGCGTATGTCCGGTTCATCACCATTGAACCAGGCGTGAGGGAGTGAACTGTTCTCACAGATCATTTTTGCGAGGGTGGTTTTTCCCGTCTGCCGCGGCCCCATGATGCAGATGATTTTGTCTTTGAAAAGCTGGTTTTTTATAGTTTGTAACAGTATCCTTTGTATCATGGGATAAATATAGTGAATATATCGGCTGAAATCGATAATTTTTATTAAAAAAATTGAATTAAACCGAAAAATTTAACCAATATTTTCGATTTAATCTTAACAGAGAGGTTCTTGATGTATGAAATACCCGGGGGGACTGGCGTATTGAGGTGGGGGGGGAAGTAATAAAAGGCAGGGTCGCTAAACCCTGCCCTGGAATCTATTAACATTAATACTGCTTTTCTAAATCTTTGATGCCGAACCGATATTTAATATCCATTCTTTTTTATCCACCAGTTTCAGGCCATTTGCAGAATCTTCTGTAACCAGGAACCTGATCCCTGCGCCAACAATAATATCCACATCCGCAAACAGGTCTGGCCTCAGACTTCCCATCAGGGTATGATTACTGATATTATATATCGTTGCGGGCTGTGAAACAAGAACCCAGCCGCCATCATAATCGAGGCCGAGGCGTTGAAATTTTAATTTCTGGTATTCAAAAATATACTGGAATTCCACAAGGTTGAAAAAAAGCAACCTGATGTCATTTTTAATATAGAAGTGTGACCATCCAGAATAGGTATGTTCTGCGGTTCCCGCAGCGATAAGGGGGCTTACTGTTGTGTCCTGCTCATAATCGAGATAGTAAATCGGGATGTATTCAAAAGTGTTTTCGATTTTCAGCAAATCTGTACGAAAATTGATTCCCGCCTGAATTTTCGGCGAATAGAAAATTACTTCTGAATTGTTGGTAAAAACATGATTGGTTGTCTCCGTTTCGGTGATGTCCTCATGAAAGGGGTTATCCGGAGAAGTGATGAAATACCCCTTTTCACCTGTTGTGTTGGCTGTGATATTAAAGGCAAGGCCTCCCCTTAACATCAGCAGTTTGTTGAAAAGGTTTATTGAATATTCTCCAAGATAGATATCCCCGGTATAGTCATTGGTTTTTGTGACAACCAGTGAATCTTCCCTGCCTGAAAATAGTGAATCGGTTTTTCTATTTTCATAGGTGAAGTAAAGGCTGAAAGATAAATTTTCCATATAGAAATAACGGAAATTGCCATAGGATTTCTGGCCATGGGGATTTGGATTCGAATTGAAATTGAAGTCGAATTTTTTAAGCACGTCAGACTCTGCTGCTGTAAGGGGAAGAGCAGACAGGAAAAGTATCAGTAACAGTAGTGTGTTTCGCATGAGTTTTCTCCTCGAAAAAAATAAACCTGCTTCAGTATGAGTTGTTATTCATCAACAGGAAAAAAGGCTTCAGTTGCACCGGCAGTAGTATCGTCGCGAATTTTCATTATGGTCAGGACATGATTCATTTCTGAATCATAAACATTTACCCTTCCCCTGTCCGGCTTACCGAAATATACATCGTTAAAGCCATCCATCATTAACCCTCCATTGTTATCATCATCAATATTGGGAAATGTCAGTATCGCATAATCTGAATTGCTGCTGTAACTGACGTATGTATTGCGCTGGTAACCGTCTACTTCGGGATCCCAGCGGGGAGAATAGGCCCTTTTAAACAGGCCGATATAATCGTCTTTTGGCCTGGAATAGTAGGTTCCGGAATCATCCGTTTCAAAATAATAAATTTCGTCAGGATAATTTATGGCAATACCTAGAGATTGCTGCTTGCTGAAAATCGGGCCTTCTATTTTTACATAGAAACTTTGTATTTTTGTAGTGGTGTCAAATTGATAATATTTTTGGAACCGCCCGCATACAAAATCTTCTTCAAGGGGACTGCCATCAAATCTTACGAAATAATTTTCCTGGGGAAACTGGACGTAATCATCCCTGTAGACTGAGTCTGGAGTGCCTCCATCTCCCCTGTCTCCATAGATGCCCCATTCGGAAATCCAGACTCCATGAATCTGCTCTTCTGTCAGCACCTCCCCGTCTACAGGGGGACTGGAAACGCCGGTGTAATCAACGTCTGAATAATCGTAAAGAAATTCCGGCCTGTTTTGCGCATTGGCCACTTTGGTATCCAGGTCCTGGATGTTCTCTGTGATAAGGGTGGTGCCGATAAGATTCAGCCCTCCCAGGGAAATGCGCCGTGAACTGAGGTTATCGAGCTGTGCCTGGAAATCACCGATTGCAATATCGGAAAAATCAAGGGTCTTGCCATTGAGTTCAAGGTGCATCGATTCAAAGGTTTCCACCAGCTCCTCGTAAAGATAAGAGGAACTTCCGCTGTCATAGAGTTCGTTTATGGCTAAAAGGAAATGCATAATGTTGCGCGCCTTAGGGTAGTCCTCCATGTCATTTGCCAGGGCTGTATCAAAATCCGCCGGCACCGGGTCGTGGCCCGCCAGGGAAAAGGGGGTAACGATCTGCCCGCCGATAACGGTGCCCAGTTCGATGTCTCCCAGGTAGAATCTGACTTCCTCACCCTTATGATAGTTGAACCGGCCCTCGGGGCCGGTCTTGCCGGAGAGATCTCTGCATTCGTAGTAGATGCCCTTTGTCTCGGGTGTGAGATATCCCCAGTAGTGGTCCGGGGTTGTCGTGCCGTCGGAGCAGGCGGTGAAGATGACAAGTGTTAATAAAGATATGAAGAAGTATTGTTTACCATACTGCATGATTATATTCTCTCCATGTTTTAGTCTACTGAAAAAAATGCATCTTCTGAATCAGTAACAGCCGATGGATCTACTTTTCGAAGAATTCCAATTACATTGCTTTCCAATTCTTCCGCATTTAATGTTGTAAGTGTTATTCTGCCGTCTTTGGGAATCGAGAAGTGTAACTGTTCGCCGATTCCGTTTACATAATATATTCCAGTTTCTTCATCTCCATCGAGATTTGGAAATTTAAGTAATGAGCCTGAATTTGTCATTTCATATTCATATTCATTTTCAAAAATTCCATTAACGCTTGATTCATAATCTACTTTTTTCCACTTTCCGATGAAGTCTGATTCTACATGGGGCTGTCCGTTAATTGTTCCATCAAAAGGACTTCGGAAGGCAACAGGGCCTTGAATTATTATATATTTTTCGAATGTAGTATCAGTAATTTCAAAATAGACACCATAGTTTCTACATGACAGGTCTTCAAAGTTATCGCTGCCGTCAAATCGAAGGATATAATTATCCTGGGGGAAATTTACCTTTTCATCTCTATAAGCTGAATCGGGATTTTCAGGATCAGGCCGATCACCATATTCACCCCATTCAAGAAGCCATACTCCCTTCAACTGCTCAAGTGTCATCACCTGACCATCAACCGGGGGATTTGGAATACCGGCATAATCAGCATCTGAATAATCGTAAAGGTGTTCGGGTCTTTCCTGTGCATTTGTTACCTTTGTTTCAAGGTCCTGGATGTGTCCGGTGATGAGCGTTTTGTCGATAAGATTCAGTCCTCCCAGGGAAATGCGCCGTGTACTGAGGTTATCGAGCTGTGCCTGGAAATCACCGATTGCAATATCGGAAAAATCAAGGGTCTTGCCATTGAGTTCAAGGTGCATCGATTCAAAGGTTTCCACCAGCTCCTCGTAAAGATAAGAGGAACTTCCGCTGTCATAGAGTTCGTTTATGGCTAAAAGGAAATGCATAATGTTGCGCGCCTTAGGGTAGTCCTCCATGTCATTTGCCAGGGCTGTATCAAAATCCGCCGGCACCGGGTCGTGGCCCGCCAGGGAAAAGGGGGTAACGATCTGCCCGCCGATAACGGTGCCCAGTTCGACCCCTCCCAGGTAGAATGTGACTTCCTCACCCTTATGATAGTTGAACCGGCCCTCGGGGCCGGTCTTGCCGGTCAGATCTCCGCATTCGTAGTAGATGCCCTTTGTCTCGGGAGTGAGATATCCCCAGTAGTGGTCCGGGGTTGTGGTGCTGTCGGAACAGGCAGTGAATACGGTAGCGGCAGAGCACAGGGTTATCATGATTTTTTTGAATTTTTGCATGAACATAATTTCCTTTTATTAATCAATTGGGAAGAAGGCTGTCTGGGCGCCATCAACTGAGTCATCACGAATTTTTTTTAATGTAAACAATGGTAGCATTTCTAGGCGCGTACCATTATCGTCGATTACAATATTGCCTGAATCATCAACAACTGTCATGTAAACTTTTACTCTCCCCTGATCTGGTTTTCCAAATATAATCTGGAAATCTCCTCTTCGTTCATCTGTACCATTATCTTCAAAATCGTCAATGCGGGGAAGTGTTAAAATTGAATAATTTGAATTAGTTGTATAGCTGAGATATTTATTTAATTGATATCCAGCAACCGTTGTATCTGAATAAAAATCATTATCTGCCTTCCATAATCCAATAAAATCTTCTTTCAGGCTTGAGCCTCCTTCATAATCGATTGAATCCGGATAATTGGGAGATGATAATTGTTTGCTGACAATGGGGCCATCAATTTTAATAAAACGATATTGCTCCTTTTTTGAAATATCAAAACTGTAATATGTCTGGTATTGGCCACAGGCAAAATCTTCATTGTTCGCACTGCCATCAAAACGAATAAAATAGTTATTTTGTGGAAATTCCACATATTCATGACGGTATAAAGTATCAGGATCATTAATATCACTATAGTCCATATCACCACCATATAATTGCCATTCTGCGATCCAGACTCCATTTAATTGTTCTTCTGATAATATCTGGCCATCAGTAGGGGGATTGGAAACACCGGTGTAATCGATTTCGGAATAATCATAGAGATACTCAGGCCTGTTTTGTGCATTTGCCACTTTTGTGTCAAGGTCCTGAACACTTTCGGTTATAAGGGCGGTGTCGATAAGGTTCAGCCCCCCCAGGGAGATGCGCCGTGAGCTGAGGTTGTTAAGCTGTGCCTGGAAATCATCAATCGCAAGATCAGAAAAATCAAGGGTTTTGCCATTGAGTTCGAGATGCATTGATTCAAGGGTTTCCACCAGGTCCTCGTAAAGATAGGATGAATTTCCGTTGTCGTAGAGTTCGTTGATGGCAAGGAGAAAGTGCATAATGTTGCGCGCCTTCGGGTAGTCTGCCAGGTCATTTCCCAGGGCCGAGTCAAGGTCTGCCGGGACCGGGTCATGTCCGGCGAGGGAAAAGGGAGTGACAACCTGACCGCCGGTGACGGTGCCCAGCTCGACCCCTCCCAGGTAGAATTTGACTTCCTCTCCCTTTTTGTAATTAAAGCGGCCCTCGGGGCCGGTCTTGCCGGAAAGGTCTCCACATTCGTAATAAATGCCCTTTGTCTCGGGGGTAAGGTATCCCCAGTAGTGGTCAGGCTCCGGAGGCGTGGTGGTACCATCGGAACAGGCAAAAGATGATATAATGGTGCCTGTTATAATTAATATTTTTAAAATAATTTTGTATTTATTAAGAGAAAAGTAACTATACCACATGTAAATATTCTCCTTTTTTTTGTCTGCGCCAAGGCATTTATACTATTTCCGGTATTTTCCGCAAGACATCCCCTGCGTTGTCAGTAAATGTCCAAATAAAATATCATATCTTGTCGGGATATATTCCCGAATATCAAGTTTTTATTAATTTTTGTTCCAAAAATTAATTGTATTAATTGCTGAAAAAATGGATTGTAGATGGCAGATTGAATATATGTTTATCATTTCATGAAGAACGTGAAAAATATAAAAACACTTATAAGGTTATGGATCCTTTGTCCGGTTTTTCTACTGTTACCGCTATCTCTGCTTTTGTCATGCAACGGGAAAGAGTTACCTTCATTTTCAGCTTCTAAAGGAACCATTGATCTTCGGGGTCAGAGCCTTGTTGGTCGAGATGTAATTTCCCTTGATGGTCAGTGGGGATTCTACTGGAACCAGCTCCTGGAACCGAAAGATTTTGTCGGCAAAAAACCTGAAAGAACCGGTTTTATTACTAATCCAACTGTGTGGAATGGTTACCGGGCGGGAGATGAAAAGCTGCCCGGTGAAGGATATGCCACCTATCGTCTTACCATTAAAAACTGCAGGCCCGGCAGTTATGGCCTGAAAATCGGGACTATGGCTACTGCTTACCGGCTATGGATAAACGAAAGGCTTTTGGCTGCCAACGGGCGTGTCGGTATGTCTCGAAAAGCCATGAGACCGCAGCAGCTTCCACAGGTAATATTTTTCGATGTCAAGGAAGAGGGACTGAGTGATGTCTCCCTGCTTATACAGGTATCAAATTATTATTCAGACAAGGGGGGTATCTGGAGCCATATCTATTTTGGTTCACATGACCGGATTCTGCAAAAACGGGAGTTTTCTGTTGCGCTGGAGCTTTTTATTTTTGGTGTCATATTTATTATGTCACTGTATCATTTTACTCTTTATCTCTTTCGCAGAAAGGAAGAATCGGCTCTCTACTTTGCTCTCACCTGTCTGGCCCTTGCCGCGCGAACGCTTTTTACCGGTGAGTTTTTTATTGTCAGGATATTTCCCTCCATCAACTGGGAACTGCAGTTGAAAATTGAATTTTTAACCTTCTATGCTGGATTTCCCGTTTTCATGATGTTTTTTCAGTACCTTTATCGTGAGGAGTACAGTCGGCTCATTTTAAAAATTTTGCAGGGGGTGGGACTTGTTTGCTCCTGCATGGTTCTGCTGTTTCCCGTGAGGATTTATTCTGCAACCATTATTCCCTATCATGTTGTTGTTGTTTTCGGTTCTTTGTACCTTGTCTTTGTGATTCTCAAAGCGTTGATACACCGCAGAGAGGGGGCTGTTGCTATTTTCGGGGGTATTCTCGTTCTTGTTGTGGCGGTCATCAATGATATGCTTGATGCGAATAATATTATTAATACAGGATACATTCTGCCTCACGCGTTGATCTTTTTTATTTTTTCTCAATCTATTATTCTCTCCAAAATGTTTTCCAGTGCCTTTTCTGATGTGGAACGGTTAACTGAAAATTTAAAAATATCTCATCGTCGCATCGAAGATTATAAGTATAACCTTGAAATTAAAATCGAAGAACGTACACGGGAACTCGCCGCGGCAAACGAGAAATTAAAAGACCTGGACCGGGCCAAGACAAATTTTTTCGCTAATATTTCCCATGAATTTCGTACTCCCCTGACATTGATGCTCGCACCGGTTGACGAGGCTCTGAGCCGTAAAAAGGAGATTGATGAAAACAGCCTTGTCCTGATCAAACGCAGTGGAGAGGAACTTCTCACTCTCATAAATGACCTGCTTGACATGTCACGTCTTGAGGCGGGGCGCATGAAACTTGAGGTCGCTGAAATTGATATGGCTGAGTATCTGAAAAAATACTGCTCTGCCATGGAATCTGTCATGTCGATGAAGAGCATTTCCCTGGTTTTTTCTTTTCCCTCTCATCCTTCTCTGTTATGGATTGATATCGAAAAAATGAACAGGATCATGGCCAATCTTTTTTCCAATTCCCTTAAATTTACCGAAGAGGGGGGGAGAATCAGGATCGATGTGACCTGCGAGAATAATGCCATGCAGATTCGTTTCGAAGATTCAGGCTGCGGTATTTCCTCAGAACAGACCGGCAGGGTTTTTGAACGTTTCTTTCAGGCGGATGGCGGCTCCACGCGGAGTTACGAGGGGACCGGGATCGGCCTTGCCATTATTAAAGAATACGTTGAGCTTCACGGTGGCAGCATTTCGGTGGAGAGCAGGTATATCGATGATTTCCCTGACAACCACGGTACTGTTTTCAAGCTTTCTTTTCCTCTGGGGAGGGATCATTTTCACGGCCGTGACGATGTGATGATTTTTGAAGGAAGTTCTAACAACATCTTTGATATCAACATTTCGTCTGGTCCAGGGTTCCTGGGGCGGGAGGAGGCCCGGTCTTTCGAGGAAGTTAAAACTTCCCCCTCTGAAAAAGACTTTAAAGTGCTTGTTGTGGAAGATAACAGGGACATGAGGGCCTTTCTTGTCAGACTTTTAGAAGATGACTATGAAGTAATATCCGCCTCCAACGGCAGGGAGGCCAGGGACATTCTGGTCTCGACAGAAGATATAGACTGTGTTGTTTCAGATGTGATGATGCCGGAAATGGATGGTTATGAACTGCTGCAGTATATGCGAAAAGATGAAAAGTATGCGGGGGTGCCGGTTGTTCTTTTAACGGCACGGGCCGCGGATGAGATGAAACACGAGGGGCTCCTGGCAGGGGCCACAGATTATGTTACCAAGCCCTTTAATGCCGAAGAACTGAAGCTGCGTTTGAAAAACCAGCTTGAGATGAAAGGCCTGCGTGACAGACTCGCCCGGAGAAACCGCCGTCTTTATGAGAAACTCAGGGAGAGCGGAAAGGTACGGGGGGTTGCTGTAACAGAAGAAACTGAAAAGAAACTGAAGACGGTTTGTGATTTTATAAAAGAAAATTTTCATGAAGACCTTACGAGGGATGGACTTGCCGCTGCAGTGGATATTAATTCCGATCACTTCAGCCGTGTTTTTAACCAGTATTCCGGTAAAAAGCTCAATGACTATGTCAATGAACTGAGAATTGAAAAGGCAAAGATCCTTCTTTCTCAGACAGACGAAAATATTACCCGTATAGCCCATGATGTTGGCTTTGAAAGTCTCAGGACCTTTAATCGTGTGTTTAGAAAAATGACCTCAATGACCCCTGGTGAATTTCGTGTTAGAAATGTGAATTGACCTTCCTTTATTGTTTATCAGCCTGAATATTTTTTATGGACATTTTCTGAGAACGCAGAGGATGACTTGCGATCGGACCATGCATCCCTTTTTTGATAGTGGAGGAAGTTAAAGTTATCATGACGGGAAAATTTTTTATCTTAAAAGGGAGTCTGCTGAATTATTTTTCAAATTTTATGTTCTTCTTCGTCTAAGTTGACAGATCCAGACCGGGGCTTGCGGTTATGCCGGGATTTTTAAAATATTGAACAGGGAAAGGGCTGTTGTTTTGTCCGGATGTAACCTGTCAAAACAAAAATATATGTGATTCCAGGGGAAATAAATGACAAAGTATCTACAGAGAGGATTCGGATTTATTATTGTTAGTATCTTTTTTTTCGCGGGAACAGACGTTTCAGCAAAATACGCGCGGTATGGCGAGCGAAAACTGTTTTTCAGTGAACGTGGATATTACAATATTAAATCATATCAGGGTAATGTCGACAGTGAGGGAAAGCCTCATGGGAAGGGGATCATGGGGATTTATAAGAAAAATGGGGAAGTTTTGACTTTTAAAGGAAATTTCCGTCATGGACATCCTCACGGTTTCGGCACACTCTTTTACCCTGGCGGAGGGAAATATGTTGGTTACATGGCCAATGGCGAACGTGATGGTTTCGGAAAGATTTATAATAAAACGGGTAAAGTGACATTTGCCGGTACCTTTAATGGCGGCAGTATCGTGCGAGGAAAACGTTTCTACGGTATGGATAAGTTTCAGTTTATGTACCAGGGAGAATTTTCTGATTTTAAGTTTAATGGTAAAGGGAAAAGATACCGCCTTTATTACTACGATCCAAAAAATTATTTGAAAATGATTCCTTCAAAGAGGCCAATTCTTGATGATGAGGGAACATATCGTAATGGAAAACTGCATGGCATGTGCAGGGAGTACCACCTTTTCTCGGACCCGAAAAAGCCCCCTCTCCTGAGTTATTACGGGAAGTTCAAAAATGGAAAAAAACATGGCCCTGGTACTGAATATGACAAAAAGGGAAAGGCTGCAAAAGTCTATTACTGGGAAGATGAAAAAGTCAAGACTGCAACCCTTGAAATCAGCGCTAATGTTTCTTTTCCCACTATTTCGCTTCCATTCTGTTATGATGGGAAAAGTTTTTCAAAATCTCATGTCAAGGTGACGGTCGTTGCGGAAAAGTACCTTAGAGTTAGAGTCTCAAAATCTGATTATCATGGAGAGTACTTTTCCCTTCGTCTTGCACCGGGAGAGCACAAAAAATTAAAGATCGATTTAAGGCGTGACCGGCGTAAAGACATTTACCGGCGTGAATCTCTTTTCAGGATAGGATACGGTGGTTTGGGAGTAATGCGCACAGGTAATTCTGATCTGGAACGTTACTACAGCAGCGGCCATGCGGTAATGCTCGACTGGATGTGGTTGCGCCGCCACAGGCCGGGGAAAATTTATGGCTGGGATCTTTATATGCGTTTCACCTACAGGTACTTCGCCATAGACGGGGCAACCGTTGCGGGAACGACCATGACAGAGGCAGCCATGCATATTCCCTCCCTGGATTTTGGTTTTCGTTTTTCCCTGGGAAGTTATCTCCTCTGGGAGAAATGGGACATCTATGGTCTGGGGGCTTTCAGGCTTGTCAGGGTGACAGAAAAGGCAGAAAACGGTATAAGCAATAACTTTTTTACCTTTGGCTTTATCTGGGGTGGAGGAATCGAGGTTTCACTGATTAACAGGATGGGGCTTTTTATCGAATATAATTCAGGGAGTACCAGAATTGGTGAGGCGGGAAGAAATATTGAAGGACACCAGCTTTATATAGGCCTGACATACCGCGGCCTGCGCTGAAAACAGGAGGAAAGAATGAAAAAAACAACCTTTAAAACAATGTCTCTGATTTTTATTTTACTGGCCCTGCTTTCTGCTGGAGGATGTGATAATTCAGGAGATCTGCTCGATGCCCCCCTGGGGATTTCAAAGGGAGATGACGATTCCGGTGAGCAGCCCGAGATCATGGGGACACTGACCCATGTGAAAACCATAACCCTGCAGAGCCGGCCCGATGCCATTGCCTACAGGCAGTCAAATAACTGTCTCTATACCGCCTGCGGGACCAGTAATATCATCGAGGTCTATAATCTAGAGGGAGATCTTCAGTCGAGTTTTACTACCAGCGTGGTTGATGAAAGCAGCCGTCACAATACTATCGGGGGGCTTGTGTTCCGAAATGACGAACTCTGGCTGACCACGAATGGCGTGAGTTCTGATTCATATTTGCATCAGATTTCCCTGGATGATGGCACTGAAATAAAATCATATTTTATTGAACATGATGAAATCTATTTCGCCAATATCGCCTATATACCTTCGCGGGATCATTTCTGGATCATGCGGGGACTCCTTTCGTATATATGGGTCATGAATGCATCGACGGGAACTATTGTTGCAAAATATACAAACCTGGGTGCCCCGGAAATTGATGGTGTTCATGTCCAGGGGGCTCTCGGCCTGGCCTATACGGGAGAAAAAATGTTCGCAGGGATCAACTATGAGGGGTACCTTATTGAGATCAATCTCGATGACGGTGAATTCGTTATGAAATATGACCATGACAATCTCAGTGACCCGAAGGGCATGGCCTGGACGGGAGAGTACCTGCTGGTTGGTAATGATGTGACGAACCAGGTCCATTTTTATACCTATGGAGACAGGTAATACTGATTTTTGAAAAGATGAGGGGGGCGGCCCCTGTCGGTGTTGACAGGATAAAATGGGGCCTGGCGGGGGAGCGCTGTTCTCGATATCTTTGCCAGCAGGTGCGGCAGAGAAACTGACACTGATATAACCTGGGCTCTGAGCCTGCCCTCAATCAGAGACTTAATATCACGAAAGCACCCCCGGTTTCATTTATTTACATAATTTTCACATATAGTGACGGTGAAGTCATTGACATATATTATACCTGAAGTGAAAGAGTATCAGGTAAATAATTGATTTGCTGCAAATCCGTTAATGAGGATATCTGTTCCGTCATCGGGGGGGGACCCCACCCGATGACGGTTATGCAGCAGGTCTCATGTCATACCAGAAAAGGATAGTATAAATGAAAGAAAAGAAACGCATTGCCCTGGTTGCCCACGATAATAGAAAACAGGACCTTGTCGAATGGGCTGAATGGAATTTCATGGAACTGCTCAATCATGAGCTGACATGCACCGGCACCACGGGAAAACTCATCGAAAAGGCCATCGCCACCTGCTGCAAGCATGAAGGCATTAACTGTGATTTGAAGATTATAAAGTTGAAGAGCGGCCCCCTTGGGGGAGACCAGCAGCTGGGGGCCCTTATTGCGGAGGGGCAGATCGATATTATGATATTTCTCTGGGACCCCATGGAGGCGCAGCCTCATGATGTTGATATAAAGGCACTGCTGCGTATCGCCGCGGTTTACAATATTCCCGTGGCATCAAACCGGTCCACCGCTGATTTTCTTGTTTCTTCGCCTCTCATGCAGAAGGAATATGAACCCGTGCTAAAAGATTATTCAACCTACATCATGAGAACCGTTGAAGTAAAATAAACGTCTCTCCTTGTAATAATTTTTTTTGTAAATTACTTGCCCTTCTGCGGGGTATCATGGCAAAATTAAATGTAGAATAAATGGCTGAAAAAACAATTGCCGCCTTCAATTTTTTGAGAGAGAAAAAAAGTGGAGATTCGACTATGATTCAATACGATGGATACAATGATCTCATAGAAAAAGTCTACAGTGAGGGGCAGGAACATCTTTTTGGCGAATGGGACAACCTGAGCGATGAAGAAAAGAAAAACCTTCTCCATGAATTGAAAGGGGTCGATTTTTCCCTGATGAAATCCCTTTTTGAACATGCCGGTGATGTTCATGAAGAAAAAAAATTCTCCCCCGCCCCCTATATCGGGAGACCGCAGAGTGAAAGCGAAAAAAAAGAATATGCAAAGGCACGTGCAGCGGGAATCGAATTCATAAAATCAGGAAAGGCGGCCGCCTTTATCGTTGCCGGCGGGCAGGGGTCACGCCTCGGCTATGATGGTCCCAAGGGGAAGTTTCCCGTTGGCCCTGTTTCAAACAAGACCCTTTTCCAGGTTCATGGTGAAAAGATCGTAAAGTATTCCCGCAAGTATGATGTCTCCGTACCCTGGCTGGTGATGACCTCCGAGGCTAACCACGAAGAGACTGAAAAATATTTTAAAGAGATGAATTATTTCGGTCTTGCCCCTGATGATGTCTATATTTTCAGGCAGAACATGATTCCTTCCCTTGATGATGAGGGTAAAATGGTACTTCAGGGCCCGGAGAGCCTGTTCCGCAATCCTGACGGCCATGGCGGATCTCTCACGGCACTCTCGACCTCCGGGGTCCTTCAGAAAATGAAAGAGCGGGGCATCGAGATTATCTCCTATTTCCAGGTGGACAATCCCCTGGTGAAGATTATTGACCCCGTCTTTATTGGTTTTCATGTTCTCCTGGGTGCGGACATATCCAGCAAGGCATTGAAAAAGGCCTATCCCGGAGAAAAGGTGGGTGTCTTTGTCGAAAGAGACGACGGGCGCATCGGCGTGGTTGAATATTCTGACCTTCCCGATGAAAAAGCAGAAGAACGCGACAGTAACGGTGAACTTCGCTACAGTGCCGGCAGTATTGCTATTCATCTCTTCAGCCGAAATTTTATTGAAAAGATAACCGGTGGCGGTGACCTTTCCCTGCCTTTTCATACGGCCCGTAAAAAATTGAAGGTATATAAAGAGGGGGGCATGCAGGAAGTTAACGGCTACAAGTTCGAAAAATTCGTCTTTGATGCCCTGCCCCTTACGGGGCACAATGTTGTTTTTGAAACAGTCCGTGAAGAGGAGTTCGCCCCGGTAAAGAATGCCACGGGGGTCGATTCCGTTGAGACCAGTCGTGAACTGATGATGAACCTTCACCGCCGGTGGCTGGAAGAAAGGGGCATTGCCGTGCCGGCATCGGTAGAAAAACTCGAGATATCCCCCCTGGTGGCGGTAGAACCGGAAGATATTGATGCCGACATTGATGTCCCGGACCATAAAGAGGTTTATCTTTTATGAAAAGAATTTTTTCTATCATTGTAATGATTTTTTTCATTGCGCCGGGGTATGTCCCCGCGAAGCAACCTGCACCACGTCTTCTGGTCCTTGGTTTTTCGTCTTCCCTGCTTGATGAAATCGAAGAGCGTTTTCTGCGTGAGGAGGTGATCCGTGAACTATCACGACGCGGCATTTCCCGCGTATCAGTGATGCAGACTGAAAGGGTGCTTCGTTCACATAAAAATTTTGATCCCGCAACGGTGGACATAAAAGAGATCATGGAGATGACAGCGGCGGCGGGTGCAACACATGTGATAACAGGACGTCTTGCCTGTATTGATTGCGGGAATAAAAAGGTACATAAGATATGCGGCAGATATTTATATCGCTGCGAACTGAAAGTGTTTGTTACGGGGCAGGGGAAACCGGCAGTATTAGAGATAATCCAGAAGGGCACTGGTGACCGTTACAGTTTTCTCAAGTCCCTGGGTCGCCAGGTGGTCACTGCTCTTTTAAAAAAGAGCAGCCCTCGTTTCATACCTGCAGAATAAACTTGTTCGTTAGAAATTCGGTCTGCATGGGGTTAAGGTCATATTTTTGTGCCGCTTCGTTGACAAGCTTAACCCTGTCGAGATCAGGATTGCTTTTCAATTCAAGGCCAATAAATTTAACTGCTTCCCTTATTGAATCATCCATATGTGTTCCTCCCGTTTCTGGCCGGTCCCTACAGGGCCCGCATATACTCCGGCTTTAAAAGATTCTCATCCTTCTTTTTTATTACTTTGTCCAGAAGCTCCAGAACAGCCTCACGTTCCTGCGGCAGTGTTGCCCTTATGGGGAGGTAGTTCGAGGCGTGGTTGGAAGCAAAGTAACAGGGCCTGCTGACATGCATGTTCTCGATCATAAGATAGAGTTCTTTCAAAAGACCGAATTTGTCAGGCAGTACGAATGTGCCTTCCTGGGCTTCGCGCCACAGCTCGGTATTAGGAAGAAGCATTACCGTCAAGGCGCCGACATAGTCAGCAGACATTTCTCCGAGGAGTTTACCTGTATCGATGGCATGTGTCTCGCTCATCTCCACGCCGCCGAGACCAAGCAGTACTGTCTGTGAAAGTTTTATGTCAGCCTTTAATACCTTATGGGCTGTTTCGATCATGCGGTGCGGGAAGGCGCCCTTTTTAATGTGCCGAAGAATTTCTTTGTTACCGCTTTCGATTCCCTGGTAGATGATGCCGAGGCCGGCGCTGCGCAGTTCACGCAGCTCTTCAGGGGTCTTTTTGATTATGGCCTTGGTGTTGCCATAAACACCGATTCGTTTCACTGAAGGGCATTTTTTCTTTACGTAAGCCATAATTTCGAGAATCTGTTGTGTCGGAAGAATAAGAACATCACCATCGGCGAGAAAGGCCTTTTCAAAAGGGCCATACCCTGATGCCTCATCAATGTCCCGCTTGATGGTTTTCATGTCCTTTACACGAAATTTTTGATCTTTGTATGTCCCGCAAAAGGTACACTGGTTGTGTGAACAGCCGACAGTGACCTGAATGATCATGCTGTAGGCTTCACTGGGAGGCCTGATAACATGTCCGACATAATCCATTTTATTAACCCTTTAATGCCTCTTTTTCAGGCATTTTCTGCAAGATTAAAACAAACATGCCCCCCCTGCCATTTTTGTCAAATGCAAAAACTCTCTTCATGAGTAATATAGTCAGGCAGGAGGGGAAGTTTCAATTTTTTTGCCATCGGAATCAGACATGCTTTTCAATAATTTCATTATTCTCCACAATTGAATAATGTACAAAGGGTGCCAGGGGGGCATCTACTGCCTGGTAGGCGTTTTCATATATCCCGACATAATGGGGGGATCCGTCTTTTACAAGGGACCTGTAGACTTCATAGGGCATTCCTATTGTGAAATCGTCTTCAGGGGAAAAGAGGTCTGATGTGATAAAATTATCAGGAACGCTGCAGACCATTGCCCTTGAGAGGTCTTCTTCTGCATATTGGGCAAGAAACTCTTCGGCCCTTTTTTCCTTTTCGTCGGTATTGATCAGGTGCGGATACTCCCGGGGAGAGATGCCTACCTCGCTGATAATACCATCTTTGACAAATGCATACATGTTGTAAATTGTTTCGCCCATGGATTGTTCCTCCTGTAGTGTGCCGGATGCCTTTACGATTATCCGACAGGCTTTTTAAGTAGTGTATTGAAGGAAGTTTGATACCCTTCTACAGGGTATACGAATGGGCGGGGCCAAAAGAAAAAATTTTTTCGAAAAAATTAAAAAAATTAACCGGTAATTTTTATTCTTTTCTCTTTTTCGCTTTCAAGGCCAATCATTTTATGAAGTTGAATGTTGAGGCGAACAGGGAGCCGGTCCTCCAGGATACGGTCAGCAAGGTTGCCGTATGAGATATGCCCGTAAATGGGAGAAAAGCTGACCACTGCGGGTGAATGCTGCAGGTGATTGAAATAGAGATTCCGGGCAAAGGTATAATCAATATCATCGCCAAGGACAAGTTTAATTTCATCCTTTTCTGTCAGGTAATCAAGGTTTTCCATGAGAAAAGACCCCTCCTCCCCACTTGTGGGTGTCTTGATGTCGATAATTTTTCGTGCTCTTTTGTCCACTTTTTTTAACAGAATACTGCCGTTTGTTTCAATCTGTACGCGGCAGCCTGTTTCACAGAGACGGGAAACAAGGAGAAATGCACCCTCTTGAAAGAGGGGTTCTCCCCCGGTGAGGGTGACATGATGCGCCTCAGGATAACGGCTGACATGCTCGAGTATCTTTTCAAGAGAAATCATTGTTCCTTCTTCACGGGCGTAGGTGGTATCACAGTACCGGCAGTTGAGATTGCACCCGGTGAGGCGAATAAAAATAGAAGGGAATCCCGTGGTGGTTGTTTCTCCCTGGAGTGAGTAGAATATTTCGTTGACTTTCAGTTTCATGGCCTTTTTCCGATAATTTTTTTAGAATTTTTTCCATGTTTATGCAGCATTTATTCCTGAAAACATCTTTGCTGTAAAGAATGAAAAAAATTACTCACCGCCGCCTTCGGCGGCGGTGAGTAAGGAGGTTTTCTTTTTGATAAAAATTTAAAGAATAATTACTGATATTTCAGGCATCTTTACACCTTAAATAATAGAATAGTACAAGAACAAATATAAGGTTATTTTTTCATCATTAATCTAATTTTTTTGGTATTTTCCGGTTTTGTGAGAATTCTCTTTAAATCCTGCCCTCTACCCCCCCCCGGAGGGGATTACTGTGATTTTATCATTTTCCCAAAATTCCGGTAAGACCCACAATGTTTCAAAAAGCCGGGAAATAAATTATACTTATTCCCGTGACTTTTTTTGTTTTGGCGTGTTGTTTTTTATATTTTAATTATAGCAGAGGTCTTTAAACCAGTGGAGGTGAGATATGAAAGCAGGATTACTGATTACAGGCAGCGGGGCATTGATTTATCTTACGTCTCACGGGGAGTATATGGACAATGGGTTGATAGAAAAATTCAGGGCCAAAGGCATTAATAAATTTATTGCCTATGAGGTTCCCGTGGACATGGCACAAAAGAGATATGCCGGCCATTATGATGTGGTTATCAGGGATCTCAAGGAAACCGATGACCTGAGGATTCTTGATTATGACGGCACCCGTGCTTTTAAAATGTTCTCCTTTGAAGAACTGGGAAGCCCCTATACCTACGAGGGAGAAATGAAAATGGCGGATACGCGTACCGCCTGAAAAGCCGTCGTTTTCTGATAAGAGTCGGTTACGCTGAAAAAATGGTTGCAGTCTTTCTTTCCTGTCTTTATTTTAAGATAAAAAAAGACAGGAAGGAGCTCATGAAAAATTTAATCAGGCTTATCGCTTTATCAGCCATGATCGTTGTGACCATGGCTGCCACGGATTTAAAGGCCCAGCAGAATATCCCCGGTGATGGCGAGGTAAGAGAACGACTCACTTATATAGATGCTTCTCTTAAAGAGGGAGAATTCACTGCCAATCTCTGGTACTGGGGATGGATTGGCGGCTATTCAGGACTGGCAGCGGCACATTTGACTATCTATTTTGCAAAACCGGATTTGCTGGCTGATACCCGCAAACACGGGCGCCAGGACATGATGACGGGTTTTATTACCAGTATACTCGGTGTAGGGGGCCTTGCCATTGATCCCATGGTCCCGGGATATGCCCGTAACCGCTTTCTTGATATGCCTGACGGGACAGCTGAAGAGCGTCTCGCCAAGCTCAAGCAGGCTGAATACTGGCTGAAGAAGAGTTCTCAGCGGGAGATTGACGGTCGCGGCTGGCTGAACCATGTTTTGAATTTTGCTGTTAACTTTACCGCCGGTATGGTTATATGGCTCGGTTTTGATCGCCCCTGGTATGATCTTTTTATCACCTTTGGCCCTGGTTTTGCCATAGGGGAGATTCAGATATTCACCCAGCCTACTCGGGCAATCAATGACTGGGAAAGGTACCAGAGAAAATACATGATGGCATCGGTGCCGCGCCGCGACGATTCTGTCAGCTGGTACATGGCGGCATTTCCCGGCGGTTTCGTGGCAGGTATCTATTTTTAGGGGGACTGTTTTTATATTTTGAAACATTTTTGATTTAAACTTCCCCTTATTAAAAAAATCTTAAATGGTTCAGACCTGTGAAGAAATTCCTGATGAGCAGAAAAAATTTTTTGCGCTCCGCCGGGGCGCTTTTAACTACCCTTCTTTTTCCGGGAGCACTCCCGGGAAAGAACAGGGTAAAAAAGAGACTCACGTATCATAAAAATGATCACCTTGTCACTCTTCTTGACGGTTATCCCGGCAACCCGGTTGTTCGGGGGCGTTTTCTCAATGAGGTTCCGAAATCGCCGGTAACCTTTAGTGATGTTCTCAAATGGCGTTTTTCACCCAATCCCCAGAAAGAAGAAAAGATAAATGATGACTATGCCCTGCGGGTGCGAAAAGGTGACAGGTTTTTTGACAGCGAAGATGACATGCTTGTGTGGCTCGGGCATGCAACATGGTATATCCGTCTCGACGGTATTACCTATCTGACTGATCCCTGCCTTGAGAGTCCCCTTTTTGTCAAACGCCTCGCGGCACTCCCCTGTGGGATCGAGGATATCCGCAATGTCGATTATCTCCTTGTATCACACAGCCACCGGGATCATCTCGATGAAGATTCTATTAAAAAAATTAATTTTAAAAAGACCACGGCGCTTCTGCCCCTGAAAATGGGAGAAATTATTAAGGGGTGGAAGAAGGGGCTTTCTGTCCAGGAGGCAGGGTGGTACCAGGTCTATAATACCCCGGAGAAACACCCCCGCGTGAGTTTTTTGCCGGCACAGCACTGGTCGCGCCGTTCCATCGGCGATGAAAACGAGATCCTCTGGGGAAGTTACCTCATCCAGGGGCGCGAAAAGACCATATACTTCGGCGGTGACAGCGCTCTGGCACCGCACTTTAAAAAAATCGGCCGCCTTTTCCCTTCCATTGATATCGCCCTTCTCTCAATCGGTGCCTACAAACCTCCCCGCATCATGAAGGGAAGTCATACCTCACCTGAGGAGGCGGTAAAGGCCTTTGCTGACCTGGGGGCAAAAACATTTATCCCCATGCATTACGGTACCTTTGATCTTGCCGATGAACCTCTTGGTGAGCCGGTACGAAAATTGAACCGGCTCTGTGCCGGTGGAAAGGTTGCGGGGGATGTTTTGATACCCGATGTGGGTGAGGTTATCTATCTTTGAGGAAAAAGGTCCTGTCCCGAAGGCGAGCGTGGCTTTCTGAAGGCGAAGTTGGCTTTCAGAAGGCGATGTTGGCCAACATCGCCTTCTGAAAGCATCAATTTAATACAGTGTCCTGTAATTGACGAAGGATTTTTTTCCTTTCTTTATTTCTATCTTGTCTGTTTCTGTCCTGACTACAGCGCCGTTAGGGGCGAGAAATTCAAGGGTCATGTCGTATTTGCCCGGTTTCAGAAAGACCCGGTCAAACTGCAGGTTTGCCGGGAGGCTGTGCCAGCAGCGGAGGTCAGGCTTGATCTGTGAAATCAGGGCAGCTCCGGTCCCGGCGCCGGCAGCGGCTCCGATGAGGCCTGAAAAGAGCTTCACGTAGGCATTGTCTGAACTCTGGGCGATTTTTTTTGCAGCCAGGCCTGCCGCCATTGCGGTAACGGCCTTGGTGACGATTCCCGCAGCGACTTTTCGATAAAGCCTTTTGTAGTCATCGCGCAGTGTTTTTACCGCTGTTGTTTCGATGTCTTCGAGTTTGAGCGTCCGGGAGACAATACGGTTGTTGATCTTAATACGCAGCTGCTTGATCTTATTGGATCTTTTTCCGAAATAGGGTATGGGATGCTGTGCCTTTTTCAGGGCTGCAGTGATGGCGGCAACGGTAAGCCCCGCCGCAAGGTTGCGGGTGTTCAGGGAAATGTTGATTGCCCCCCACATGGCGCGGTCACTCATGAGGGACCCGCGGCTTTTCTTAATGGCGCTGCGCCCTGCCTGGTAGATGACCACCAGTTCTCCCGCGTTGTAGGGGAGGCGGTCCCTTCTGCCGTATCTGCGGACCAGGGCCCGGTAGTCATCGAAGTATTTCATCTTTTTTGCCATGCGTTGAAGGTCGCGGTAGACCAGTGCCAGTCCAGGGGCAAGCTTATTGATCTGCTTGTACTCGATATAGGCGAATTCCCATGATTCCTGGTCTTTGTCAATGTCACCGACCATTTCATAAGAGATAGCCGTCAGGTACTTTGCCATGATGTTCTGGCGATAGCTTTTACCTGTCTGTTTGTTGATGCGGTTCAGTTCGTTGTTTACCTTTTTGAATTCAACCCGGGCGCTGTCGGGTTTGTTCATCATGATATAATTTATACCCATATACATGTGAACCAGTACCCTTTCGAAATCTTCGCCCTTGTAATTTGTTGCTGTTTCATTGGTAAAAAGAGAAGCGGCCTGTTTGGTAATACTGGTGCTCATTTTGGAAATAATTTTTGATGCCTTGCTAAAGACCTGGTTGCTTTTTGCGTAATTGTCAGCGGTATGCAGCATGAGTCCTGCTTCCATGCAGAAGAGGAGCTGGTCTTTGCCGCTTTTGTTGATATGCGGTATAAAGACACGCGCCGCTTCAACGGGTTGTCCCATGTAGAATTTTCGTTCAGGCTCAGTGACGATTTTCGTGTAATCGGCGCCACAGGCGGCCAGACCCGCTGCAAGGGCGAATACCGCGAAACCTGCTTTGAATTTATTTGATGTGATTTTTTTCATTATTGATTTCCTTTTCATGTGTCTCTCCCCTTAGAAAAAGTATGAAATGCCCAGGGTCAGGTGTGAATGGGAGATATCCATATCATTTTCATAATAATTGTATGAAGATGAATCATAATATTCGTATGATACCTTTCCCTTTATCATGGCATAGGTAATTTCGATCTGAAAGCCCCCCTTGAAGATAAATCCGGCGGAGAAAGAGGCATAGAGCCCCCCGCCGTTTTTGGTTGTTTCCTCAAATGATTCGTTGCTTGAGCTAAAGAGAGTGTACACATTGTAACCTAATCCAACTGAAACAAAGGGAGTGGATCCCTTGAAGAGGTATCCCTTGAGAATCGCATAGACAGGAACCATAAGCAGGGCATTGTAGTCGTCATATTCGGTATCACCCGCGTGAAGGGTCATGCCCACGCCGAGGCCGACACCGAGATGTCCTGCCAGTAAATTGCCGATGAATTCCATGTTTATGTCAATGGAATAATCAGAACTCCCGCTGCCGAAGAGGTCGTATTTGTATCCGCTGTTATTTAGTTCGTATTTTGTTTCAGGAATAAGGTTGTACCCGATTTTTATACCTAAACCGAATTTGTCTCTCATGTCAGAGGATGCTTTTGACTGTTTCTTTTTCTGGCGACGGTAGTTGCGTTTTTCCTGCTTTTTTTCTTCACGGTTTGCCTGTTCCTGCCGGTCGTCAGAAGGCTCTTCATCTCTCTGGTATTCTTCTTCGGGTACCTTTGTTTTTTTCTTTCCTTCCCAGTCAGACTGTTCCAGGGGGATCGATGGATCCGTAAAAAACTTTGCCCAGGGGGCCTCTTCAGCTGCCAGAACCAGGAAAGCGGCTGCTGTAACCATTGCTAAAAATTTTTTCATTGAACGTTCCTCGTATCTTTTGAAGTCAGGGAATTTTTACGGGTATATTTCCTGTTAATGCTATTTTTTCAGGGAGGTTTTCGGCCAGCCGGGAAATACGGCAGGTGCAGCCCGGGGGACTGAGAAAGAGATTCAGCAGTATACCAGGCTGCATAACTGTCGGCTTTCCCGGAATAATCTGGTGTGTCAAACTCCCCTGTTGGCCTGCTTTCTCCGGCATTTCATTGTATTGCAGGTGCTTTTTTAGCAGACCGATAATGTCTGAATATTTTTTAAAGCCGAAACAGAATTTTATTTATGATTATATTTAGCTTTCATATCATGAAAACGTCAAGTCAAAATGTATAAATTCCGGCCCGCAGGGGCCGTAAATCAGAGTTTTTTATATGTTTCCATGAGTCTTTCCACGAGACCGGAAAAGTGTTCAATGGCGGCCTCTACCGGACGGGGTGAGGCCATGTCAACGCCGGCTTTTTTCAGCTCCTCAAGGGGGAACATACTTCCCCCCAGGGTGAGAAAGTCAAGGTAACGGGCACGTGAAACTTCCCCCTTATCTAAAACGCCTTTGGCCAGTGCTATTGCCGCGGAGATGCCCGTGGCATACTTGTAGACGTAAAAGGCTGAGTAGAAATGGGGTATACGGAGGCATTCAAGTGTGAGGCATTCGTCGATGGTAAGGGTATCACCGAAGTAGGTTTTTAGAAGGCCCATATACATTTCACGCATCACCTCAAGGGTAAGGGGCTGGTGTGCCTCTTCTGCCTGGTGGGTCAGCTTTTCGAACTCGGCGAACATGGTCTGGCGGTAGAGGGTGGCCCTGATGTTGTCGATTTCACGATTCAGCAACCATGCCTGCATGCGCGGGTCAGAGGCGTATTTTTGGAGAAGGTGTTCACTCAGAAGGGTTTCGTTAAAGGTCGAAGCAACTTCCGCCACGAAAATCGTGTAATCGTGGGTGGCATAGGGCTGGTTTTTTGCAGAATAGAAGGAGTGCATGCTGTGCCCCGCTTCGTGGATCAGGGTATAGAGGGAGTTGATATTGTCGTCACGATAGTTGAGCAGAATATAGGGGGGGCTGTCATAACAGCCTGATGAATAGGCACCGCTGCGCTTGCCCCTGTTTTCATAACGGTCAACCCATCCTCCCAGGAGACCTTTTTTTAATGTTTCCCCGTATTCTTTGCCCAGTGGGGTCAGAGCCTCAAGGGCAACATCCACTGCCTCTTCGTAGGGCATATGAAAGGTGACATCACTTACGATGGGAACATAGGTGTCATAGAAGTGGAGCTCATCGAGGCCCAGAACTTCTCTTCTGAAGTCGAGGTATTTAAAAAGGGGGGCCATGTTATTTTTTACCGTTTCGATAAGGTTGTCATAAACAGAGAGGGGAACATCATCTGAAAAGAGTGACGCCTCCCGGCTTGAAGAAAAGTTGCGGATGCGGGCATAGGCGCTGTCTTTTTTGTTGGAGTAGCCCAGGGTGGTAGCGATGGTGTTCTTATGGTTTTCGTAGGCATCGTAATATTGAAAAAAGGCCTTTTTTCTCACTTCGCGGTCAGGGTTGATGAGAAAGCTGCTGAAGTTTCCGTGGGTCAGTTCTTTTTCGGTGCCGTCGCTGTCCGTAACGGTGCCAAAGGTGAGGTCAGCGTTGTCAAGCTGGCTGAAGGTGCGTGACGGCGCCTGGGCGACTTCTCCCGACATGGCAAGAATGCGTTCGATTTCTTCGCTGTGGGTGTGGGGTTTGTAGCGCATAAGTTGTTCCAGGGGGAAACGGTATTGGGCCATGGATTCATCCTCGATGAATGATTTCAGGGTTTCATCGGGGAGCGCCTGGATCTCCGGTGACATGTAGCTGGAAATTTCTGAAAGGCGCGTGTAGAGGCTGCTGATGCGCTGGTAGAGGCCCAGGTAGTGCTGGTTGCCCGTGTCTTCGTCACTTTTCAGGTGGGCGTAGACATAAAGGCGTTCAAGGTCGCGTCCCGCGGCGAGGTCGAATTCAAAGGCCTCGCGAAAGATGTCAAGGGACTCGCCCATGCGGCCGCGGTATTTTTCGTAGCCCTCGATTCGTTTTTCGAGGTCGGTAAAGAGTTTTTCCCATCCAGCGTCAGAGGCGAAGAGGGGGGTCAGGTCCCACTGGTGTTCTTTTGGTATATTGTTTCGTTCTTTCAGTTTTTCTGCCATGGTTATCTCCATTTTTTTTATGGGGGGAAGTTTATCTTCTCTTCTCAGGGATTTTTCGGCATGTCAAGATATTTTGGGTGGGAATAACGCGATTTAGCACCGGGATCTTCCCGGTGCTAAATCGCAGGTAGTCACTGTCAGTGTGATGGCTGAAAGAGTGTGCCTGAAGCAATACCTTTGATGGTGCGGACAAATACCAGGAACCAGAGAAAGAGCATAAGAGCCAGGGTCAGTCCGTATGAGAAACTCGCAAATGACCATTCGGTCATGTTTTTCACGATTCCCGTTGCCACGCTCTGAGCCCCCAGGGGGAAGGTAAAGGCCCACCAGGAAAGGGCATAGGGAAGTTCAATCTGGCGTATATAGTAGATAGTGACGATTATTGCCATGACCATCCACCAGAGGGAAAATCCCCAGTTGACGAGAAGAGTCAGCTTAGCCAGTGGAGTGAAGATCTCGCTGCTGATGTCCAGTACATTTGTATGGGCAAAGAGGTGCATCATCTTGAATACGATAACACCGATAATGGCTGTGGGGGCTATGCCGATAAAAAAGGTCGAGGCAAAGCGGGACATGGGGAGTTCATGGTAGATGTAACGGTGGTAGACGGCGGCGCCTACAAATATAAAAAGGAAAAAGCCCACACCAAGACTGATAATGGAGAGACCAAAGGTTAGTTCCATTAAGTTGGGAAAATGTGACGCCAGTTCAAAGCCCGCAACGGGAATGATCAGTTTTGAGACAGGGGGAATGTACCAGCCAAAGTTTGCGTGAGAGAGCTCTATTCCCCGGTGTTTGAAAATGGTGGTCAGTATGATAAAGCCGAAGAGGTAGATGCCGATTGCCCCGGCAATCCAGAGGTAGAGGGCGATTGAACGGGACAGGTGTACAGGAAAAAGAAGGTCAGGGTACTTGAGGAAGTCGAGGGCAAGCACAATGAGGGAAATAGGCATTGTGGGGAAAAAGTTTCCCGCGATGGGGTGATTGAAGTCTTTTTTTACTTCCTCGAAATCAGAAAAAAAACGAATCAGCCATGGTATGAATATTATGGTAAACATTACAATTGATGAAACCATGAAAAAGGCAGCTACCGGCCTGACGATGGGTGTTTTGATAAATGATAGTGCCAGGGGTATGACAGCGGTCCCCATGACCGAGGCAAACCATGCCGGGTTAAAGTGTTTTACAATGTCACGAAAGTGGTGTCCCTGTTTTTGATTATTCTGTTGTGAAGTGGATCCCATTTTATGCTCCTTTTTGATAGATGATAATGGCAACGCAAGGGCAGTAACATGCTGTGAAAAAACAGGAATGATGATGCCGGTATTCCTGTTTAATTGGAAGTATAGTTATATTTTAGTATTTTAAATATTTCTAAAACAATGTAGTAATAAACCTTCTCTCTGTCAAGACGGATAATTATTTTTTTGAAAGTATGATGTGTATCTGTCATGAGAAATGGTATAATTTTTTGCCGGTGATCAACGCGTGACGTTGTACCTGGCAGTAAAAATACCCGCGATAAAGCCGCATAGATGGCTCTCCCACGATACAGGACCGCTGCCGGGAAGTATCCCCAGTATGGCACCCCCTTGAAGCAGAAAGACCCCCAGGGAGATAATAATCGTTTTGGTGTCCCTTTTGTAAAAACCGATGGTCAGAAGATAACCGAGAAGGCCGTAAATAAGCCCGCTCGCCCCTATGTGCACGGCGCTGCGGCCGATAATCCATGTGCCTGCCCCGGTAAGAATTATCAGAAAGAACATTATCGGCCAGGCCCTGCTTTTTTCATAGGAAAGCATGATGGTACCGAGAAGCAGAAGGCTGATGGAATTCGAAAGAAGGTGCATGACTCCGCCGTGAAGAAAGGGGGCGAAAAATATTCCCGGCAGGGATGAAATGTGCCGCGGTACTATGCCGAAGCTGTTCAGGGGAAATATGATGCTCAGGAAAAAGATGATCCAGAGAAGGGCAATGACTGAGAGCATCACTTTGAGTGAGTTTCTGTTGAAAATGTCTTTCCAGAATGCCATGGGATAATCCTTCTGCCTGCTGAACTGCAATGCTTTGTGTTTCTTAGTGTATAGTGTAGTCTCTTTATTGACAGCATGTCAATACATTAAGCTTCTTTGCGGAGATGTATGTACATGAACAGAAGGATTATGTCTTTTCAGTGTTTGTGCGGGGAAAGGAAAATTCATTACTGGTAATGTAAAGTACTTGTCACCTGTCAGCAATGTATTACATTTTATACATTATTTCTGTACTTCTTAAAAATTGCGACCTGTGTGAGTTTTTTAAGCGATTGTTACCATGGTGTCATCCACAGGCTGAAGTTGTACTGTTTCGTGGTAGCCGGTTTTTTCGGTAATAAAAAATGGAATTTATTTAAAGATGAATTGCCTTTCATTCTTTGCCACTATCGCTCTCGCTATCAGTATTGTGGAAGGGTTCTATATTCTATGCCGTGATTTTAAGTCTGAGGCAAACCGGCTTTTTTTCTTTATATGCCTGAGTATTTCCATCTGGCTGTTCGGGGGGGCTTTCGGATATTCCGCTTCAACCAGGGAAGATGCCTTTTTCTGGCTGAAGGTGACCTCCCCCGGTTTTATTTTTATGCATGCCTTTGTTCTGCATTTTGCCATTCGCTACACTGATATAATCAGGAGCAGACTGGTTTATCTGCTTTACCTTCCATCTCTTATCTTTTTATATATTAGTCTTTCTGATCATCTTGTTTTTTCTGACATTTACCGTTCAGGAAATTACTGGGTTATGGTGCCTGATTATAGATCGGCATCCTTCTACCTGTTCATGTTAAATTATCTCAGTTATTACATTATTTCCCTTCTGCTGTTGTTTATCAAGATAAAAAAAACTGAAAGCGCCAGGATTCGTGGTCAGAGCAGGGTAATACTTGTTGCTCTTGTTATTACTATAGCGAGTTATAATTTAGAACCATTTCTGGCGCCTCTGCTTTTTGATTATAATACATACGGTCAGGCCCCTGTCTACAGTGTTGTCTGGGTTTCACTTATATGGTATGCCATGTATAAATATCGTTTTCTCGGTGTTTATGAAGAGTACCTTCCTTTTGATTTTATCGATTCCCTCAGGGACATGGTTGTTATTACAGACAGTGAGAGAAAAATTGTCAGGATAAACAGGGTGCTTGAGGAGAAAATCGAACCTTCAGGCACGGGGTTTTCCCTGGAAACAATTTTTGTTGAACATGAGCTTATGAATCGAATGCTGGATTCAGAATCAGAAGAATCTCTTTCCGATATTATTCTTAATATTAAAGTACCCGGCGATGAATCACGTGTTGCGAGGGTATCTATTTCTATCTTCAGGGACCGCTTTGGTGATACCGTTGGTTACATCATTGCTGCACGAGAGGTTTTTGAAGCCTTTTCCTTTTTGGAAAAACGGGGGATTACGAAAAGGGAATACCAGTTGATTCAGCTTGTTGTTGCAGGTAACACTAACAGGCAGATTGCCGATGCCCTGAATATAAGCCTGAGAACAGTTGAGACTCATATTACCAGCATCTACAGCAAGCTGGGGCTTGAAAGGCGCAGCGAGCTTATAAATTTTTCTGCCGGCCTTTTTGCCGGTACATCATGACGCTGGAACCTCCTGCTACCGGGGCCTGAGGGTGATACTGCTCTGGCCTCTATGGAGGCGAAGGATCTTTCCCGTAGCGTCGACCCTGCCGGAATATACAAAGCCTCTGCCGGTCCGGTAGAGGCCGTTCCTGAATGTTAATGTCATGTTCCAGGTCATTTTTCTTTTTTTTCCTGACGTGCCGGTAATACTGTTTATCCGGAGGTAAACAGTATTACCAATGACTTTTTGCACCAGGGCACTCCCGCTGGACCTATAGGCCGGTCCACTGGATGAATAATTGAATTTTTTGTTTTTAATAAAAAATTCCGGCCTGCTTTTCCCGGCAGCGGGGCCGCGCAGTTCTTTCGGGTCTCCCAGGTAGGGTACTGCTTTTATATGTGATCCCGGAAGGAGCCAGGCTTCAAAGGGTTTTTTGTAGTCATGGCGTTTTGAAATGTATCGTTCCCATCGGGGATCTTTAAAATCCGCTGCTGATTTTATCCGTATCACGTTTTTATGCTGCGGGTCAAGGGAATACCATCGTTTCCCGATATTGACGGCAATAACCCAGTGTTCAACGAACCAGCTCATGTCGTAGTGATACTTGGCTACGAAAAATTTATCTTCAGGGACCCCCGCCATGTAGAGAAGTGTCGCCATGATTTGTGTGTTTGCGGTGCAATTACCCACGGGAAGAAAGCCGAACCTGGCGTATGTATCGGCCATCTCCTTGAAGGAGGGCCACCGTTTCACGGGCTGACGGGGTTTTTCTCTGCATTTTTTGAACATATAGTTCGAGGCCTTTCTGGCCGCACCACTTTTTTTCCCCATGTAGTTTTTTGTGCTGGTCTTAAAGAATTTGTAGACAGCGGCTATTCTCTTCGCGATTTCATTATCGGTGCGGGCGGGTTGACTTCCCCCTATGGCCTTTATAAGTTTTTTGACTGCAGGGTTGTTCCTGTTGACCTGTGTAATGTCGGGAAAGTAAAAGTCATACCTTCGGGTGATAATGCCGTTTTCCCGGTAGAACATGCCGTTTTTTTCATAGTAATACTGCTTTCCCCTGTAGTACGTGTCAACCAGCACGTAGCCGGGGGAGTGGTACTTTTTAGATATGAATGTATCAAGGGAGACACGGTTTCTCTTCGGGTAGAGGACGGCTGAGGCTGATGATCTTTTCTCTGGCCGGGAGATGAGAAAGATGGACTGGTAATCGTTGAACCTTTTGCCGAGGCTGAATTTTCCTGTTTTGTCGGTACGTGTGACGAATTTTTTCTTGTAGGGATTTTTTCTGTCCTTGCGGTCAAAGTACCATACCTCGATTTTCCGGGCGCCGGGGTTTACCGTCTGTTTTTTTCCCTTTTTTTCAAAGTCATATGCTTTGAGTTTTCCTCGGATTTCAGTTGAGGCGGCTTTTCTGTTCCCGGGGCGTCTCCCGTATCCTGAACGGGGTAGGTAGCGCCGCCCTGTTCGTGAATCAATGAAATACCATTCCACCGAGGGGCCGCGATGATCGGTCCAGGTATGGATATTGGTCCCGTTTCTGTCACGTCTTCCGGCAAGGCAGACGGCACGGTTCCAGGCGGTGTAGATTTTCCATCTTCCCTGCCCGAGGTGTTTGAAACGAAATTTCTGGGAGGCTGTCCTGTTGGGGGACCATATTTGTATGGAAACGCCGTTTCTGTTTCTTCCCCTTTTTACGTCTGTATAGCCGCCGTTGCGGGAGACTATGTAATAACTTTTCCTGCCGGCAGGTATGAAACGAAACTGCTGGTCGGCATACCCGTCTTTTGCCCAGGCAGCCAGGTTCGCACCCCTTCGGTATCTTCTCCGGCGCCCGGGCTGGTCCCAGTAGCCCCTGTTGCGGTTTTTTGACATTACGGACTTGATAAAAAACCATGAATGGGACGGCGGTGAATCATATCCGGCGGCGGTGCCTCGCCCTTCGGGGAGAACCATCAGTGCAATGGCGGCAAGGAGGGGAATAATTGTTTTTGCTGTTTTTGTCTGTTTCATGAAATGGATTTCCTTATAATAACTGTTCTGCCATGGTCTGAATTTCTTTTTCAGATTACAATAAAAATTTTATCATGAATCACAGGAGGCAGGGGAGAATCAAAATCAGTATCCGGGGGGGGGCTCATTGGTATTTAATCAGGGCCGTCTCACATTATTTTATGAGACGGCCCTGGGAAATTATTTGTCAGGGGTTTGCTCTGAACAGGTTTTTTACCTTCTTAACCTGGATCTTTACCTGGCGTTTTACCGCCTGTTTCATAACCGTAGGGCGTATGTCGAAAAGGTCAAGACCTTCGGCATCGTATTTGCGTTCAAGGGATATGGCGTCGAACCTGCACTTCACGGTACAGGCGCCGCATCCAACGCAGATGTATTCGTCAACAACAGCAGCGCCGCATCCCAGGCATCGTTCCGTTTCTTTCTTAATCTGTTCCTCGGTAAAAGTACCCCGGGGATCCCTGAAGGTGTTGCTGTTTTCCTGTGCCGGCAGGGGCCTCTGTCGCGGCATGCGGTCGTAGCCTTCAAGGGTGAGGCTGTTTCTGTCAAAGGAACGATAGTCGCGTTTTGTGCGCCCCAGGATAAGGCTCTGACCCGGATGGACATAGCGGTGAAGGGAAATGGCCCCTTCTTTTCCAGCGGCAATGGCATCAATGGCAAAGCGTGGCCCTGTTACAACATCGCCGCCGGCAAAAATATCAGGTTCTCCTGTCTGAAAGGTGACAGGGTCTGTTTTTATTGTGCCGTTGGGATGCAGTTCGATTTTTGTGCCTTCGATAAGCTTTCCCCAGTCTATGGACTGTCCTATGGAGAGCAGAACATGTTCAGCATCAATGGTCATGGTTTCTTCGTCATTGAAGAAGGGGTTGAACTTGCCTCTTTTATCAAATACGGAAAGGCATTTTTTAAATTCTACCCCGGTGAAGCGGCCATTTTTAACAATAATACGCGTGGGTCCCCATGAATTATTGATGTTGATGCCTTCCTCCAGAGCCTCATCGATTTCTTCATGGAGGGCGGGCATCTCTTCACGGTTTTCAAGGCAGAACATCTCTACCTTCGAGGCGCCGACCCTTGATGCTGTGCGCGCAACATCAATGGCCACGTTTCCTCCACCGATAACAATGACCCTGCCGTTGATTTTTGGTGAAGTGCCGAGATTGACTTCCCTCAAAAAATCTATACCATTAATGACACCTTCGGCATCTTCGCCCTCAATGCCGGGTTTGCGGCCGGACTGGGCGCCAATGGCGAGATAGAACCCTTCGTAGCCCTGCTTACGGAGTTCGGCGAATGTGATATCCTTTCCGACTTCGACTCCTGTCCTGAACTCAACGCCCATTTCCCTGATGATATCGATCTCGGCGTTGACCACATCTTTTTCAAGCCTGAATGAAGGGATGCCAAGGGTCATCATGCCGCCGGGGAGCTTTTGTTTTTCGAAAACGGTGACCCGGTAGCCGTCGATGGCGAGGTAGTAGGCGCAGGAGAGTCCCGCGGGACCGGCTCCGATAACAGCGATTTTTTTGCCGTAATCGTGACGCTTTTCAGGCTTGAAACGTGTTTCTGCTTCAAGGTCTTTTTCGGCGATAAATTTTTTTATGTCGTCGATGGCGACGGGATCATCAATGTCTCCCCTTGTACAGACTGATTCGCATGCGTGGGGACAGATTCGGCCGCATATTGCCGGAAAGGGATTTTCCTCTTTTATCAGCTCAAGGGCCTCGGTATATTTTCCCTGTGATGCCAGCTTGATGTATCCCTGGATGCCGATATGGGCGGGGCATTCAGCCTTACAGGGGCTTGACCCGCTGTCGGTTACGACTTTTTTGTTGGTACGGTAATCCGGGTTCCATTTGTCGGGCCCCCATTCAGTGTCATGGGGAAGGTCTCTCCGTTTTTCAGGCATGGTATTCACAGCACAGATTTTCTGCCCCAGCTGCAGTGCATTGACGGGACAGTTCTCGACACATTCACCGCAGGCGACACATTTTTCCCTGTCAACCCGTGCCACATAGTTGGAGCGGATCATGTCGTTGTTCAGAAACATGCCCGCTGTCCGCAAAGAGAGGCAGGAACAGTAACAGCAGTTACAGATGGCATGTGTTTTGCCCGAACCTTCCGTGTTGGGGATCTGGTGTATCAGTCCGTTGGCCTCGGCTTTTTTGATAATTTCAAAGGCCTCTTCGCGGGTGATCTGCCGGCCGCGACCGGTGCGGATATAGTATTCTGCCGCGTGGCCCATCTGAATGCACATGTCTTCTTTCAGGTGGCCGCATCCTTCTCCCATGGCCTCTCGTGCTGTACGACAGGCACAGTCTGAAACAGAAAAAAGTTCATTATCATTGAGATACATGGATACTTCTTCATAAGAGGCATGTCTTTTGTCTCCCTGGATGGACTGTTCAATGGGAATGACCCGCATAAGGCCTGCACCCACGGGAAAGTTGCCCGCGGAAAGGGGGCCTCTTACCCTGCCATAGGCTTCGAAGGCCTCGGCAATCTGGGGATATTTTTTTACGTTTTCCAGGTTGTTGACCATCATTTCCATGACGCCGGGAATCCATGTCTCCAGCCAGTACTTATCCACACCATCGATTTCGTTGACGAAACAGACCCCGTCGACTGCCAGCTGCCATAAAAGCTCTGATGTTTTTTCAACTGGTTTTCCGCACAGGGGAGCGACATCTTCGGCGCTCTTCGGGTTGCGAAGTTCAAGACAGAGTCCTGCCTCGGCCATTTCTTCGGAGACAACGGGTTCGAGGATCATGTATTCCGGATCCCCCGGTTTTATGCCTCTTTTTGACCCTCGTTTTGTCCTGTTAATGTGATTGGCGAGATCGAGTACTTTTTCCTTAATCATGTTTCTTCCTCCCTTTTTATGGAACCCGGTAGTTCCACCTGGTAACCTTATGATCATGCATGAGACCGGTCTGGTGAATATCCTGTCTGCTCCAGAGATTCCCGGCTGAATAGAAATTCCAGGTATCCGCATGAAGCGGAATGATTATTCATTCCGCTTATTGTAAACATAATAGAAGTTTTGAGCAAAGAAAATAGGGAAAGAACTATTAATGGCATGGGGGATTTCCTTTTTGAGCCCGGGGGCCGGGGAAAAGAAAGTAATTGACATGAGTAAAAAGTGACCTGATGATAAATGAATATATTTCAACGGGCAAAGGGTTATGGGACTGTCAAAGCGTTATATCGATAAAAACGAGAATGAAGTTTCTTTCTCTTTCCGTGAACTGGCAGATGCGGTCAGGGACGGAATGCCCCATGTTATTTTTGCCCTGGTGCTCGGTTCGGCGGCGGAGCGTTCAGTTGTGAAACCCCACAGTGATCTTGACCTGGCACTATACCTTGATGGAGAGCCTTCTCTTGAAATTTATGAAAAGGCACAGGAAATATGTACTGCCGTGGTGGGGCCGGTGCGGTGTGACCTGGGTATTCTGAACAGGGCAGAGCCTGTATATCGTTTCGAGGCTTTGAAGGGGCGGCTGCTTTTTACCCGTGATGAAGAGAAATGGCTTGCCTTTTTTTCTCTCACCTGCCGGGAATATGAGTCCCGTATCTTTTCATATGAGAGACAGCGCCGGTACCGTCTGGAGGCCCATCAGTGAAGTATAATGCTGTAACGGAAAGACTCGATGATTTTCTCATCTTTCGTGACGAGAGAGACCGGCTCAGGGCCTGAGAAAGATCATTACCTTCAAAATACCTTGACAGAATCCCTGAGACATTTCAAGACTTTATGTAATCCCGATACAAATATGAAATGAGTGCAGATATTACAATGAAGAAAATCAGAATCGGTACCAGGGGAAGTGAACTGGCCATGTGGCAGGCGCATTACGTGGCAGACCTCCTGGGTCGTGAAAATGTAGAAATTATCACCATAAAGACCCAGGGAGACCGTATCCAGAATGTCTCCTTTGACAAGATGGAGGGAAAGGGTTTTTTCACCAAGGAAATCGAAGAGGCCCTTCTCGGAGAGAAAATCGATCTTGCGGTGCACAGTCTCAAGGACCTGCCCACGGAGAATCCCCCGGGACTGGTTATTGCCGCCATTCCTGAACGGGGCCCCTACGGCGACCTTCTTCTGATTCGTCCCGAATCGTATGATGAAAGCGAAGAAATCCCTGTTACAAAAAATGCCGTCATCGGTACGAGTTCCCTGCGGCGCCGGTCACAGCTCATGGTGGCGCGCGGTGACTTTACCGTTGAGGCCCTGCGGGGCAACGTGAATACCCGGCTGCGTAAGCTCCAGGAGAAACAGTACGATGCCATTGTCATGGCAGAAGCGGGTATGAAACGCATCGACCTTGATGTGGGGGAGATGAAGGTCTTTAACCTTGACCTCTCATATTTTCTGCCCGCACCGGCACAGGGCGCCCTGGGGCTGCAGATCAGGGAGGGCGACATTGAGACCCGTGCCGTCGTTGAAAAACTCGATGATCCCGTGACAGTGCGCCTCACCCTGGCGGAGCGTTCCTTTCTGCAGCATTTCGGCGGGGGATGCCATGTGCCCATCGGGGCCTTTGCTGAAGGGAATGATATCATCAGGCTTTCCGGGGTGGTGGCAGACCCTGACGGAAAGGTCTTTTTCAGGGAAACCATTGCCGGCAAGGACCCGGCGGCCCTCGGCTCTGAGCTGGCGGCGATATTGAAAGAGAAAGGAGCGGGAAAACTGATATGAAAAAGGGATTCGTCTATCTTGTGGGCGCCGGTCCCGGTGATCCCGAACTGATTACCCTCAAGGCGTTGAGGGCCCTGAAAGAGG
Organism: uncultured Leptospirales bacterium; assembly: GCA_964534225.1. Classification (GTDB taxonomy): domain Bacteria; phylum Spirochaetota; class UBA4802; order UBA4802; family UBA5550; genus CAZHNW01. Next base: position 41,299 of record CAZHNW010000023.1, read on the forward strand.
CGGATGTCATCGTCTATGATTTTCTCGCCAATGAGAGGCTGCTGACCGATTACGACTGTGAAAAGATATACGTGGGCAAATCGGGCAGTAAACACACCCTGACCCAGGACAAAATAAACGGCCTGATCATTGAAAAGGCCAGTGAGGGTAAAACCGTGACCCGTCTTAAGGGGGGCGATCCCTTTATCTTCGGCCGCGGGGGCGAAGAGGCGGAGGAACTCGTCGAGGCCGGAATCCCCTTTGCAGTGGTGCCGGGGATTTCTTCCTTTTATTCGGCGCCGGCATATGCCGGCATCCCTGTTACCCACCGGGATCATGCCAATGCCTTTGAGGTGATAACCGGTCACCGTCGCGCCGACGCGTCAATGGATGATGATGTAAACTTCCCCGCCTACGACCCTGACCGGACCTATGCCTTTCTCATGGGAATGAAAAATCTTGGTCACATAACCGGTACCCTCATACAAAAGAAAAACTTCCCCCCTGACACCCCCGTGGGTATCGTCACCTGGGGGACCCGGCCTCAGCAGCGCGTGGCAACGGGAACATTAAAGACAATAGCGGGGGAAGTCGAAAAGGCGAACCTCACGCCCCCGGCAATCATCCTGGTGGGGACCGTGGTAACCCTGCGGGAGAAACTCCGCTGGTTCGATACTCTGCCCCTGTTCGGGAAAAAAATTGTCGTGACCCGCACGCGCAAACAGGCATCGAAGATTTCAGAGGGCCTGGCGCGCCTCGGCGCGGAAGTCATCGAGTTTCCCACCATCGAGATCGCTCCTGAAAAAGACACCGCTGAACTCGACGGTGCCATCGACACCCTTGCATCATTCGACTGGCTCATGCTCACCAGCCAGAACGCGGTGGAGATATTCTTTGACCGTCTCTTTGCCACGGGACGTGATGTGCGCGCACTGGGAAGTGTAAGGATTGCCGTCATCGGCCCCGCCACGGGCAATGAACTGAAAAAATACGGCCTGGTGCCCGACGTGGTTCCTGAAAAATTTGTCGCCGAAAGCCTCATTGCCGCCCTGGAGAAACAAGACCTGAAAAATAAACGTGTCCTCCTGCCCTGCAGCGCCGACGCCCGGCCCACCCTTGCGGAAGGACTGCGCGGCATGGGCGCGGCGGTGGAGAGAGTTCACACCTATCGAACCGCACTTCCCGCCCCCGGAGATGAAGAGGTTACCGCGGCAGTGAAAGAGGCGGATTACATCACCTTTGCCAGTTCATCAACGGTGACAAACTTTTTTACAATCATACCGGCAGTGTCGGCAAAGATCGCCAGTATCGGCCCGGTCACATCGGCAAAGGTGCGGGAGCTTGATCACCAGGTTGCCCTTGAGGCTGAGGTCTTTACTATTGATGGGCTTATAGAGGCCCTTGTTAAAGATGCCGCGGGAGAGAAGTAGTCCCCGGTAATAAGGGGGAAGGTTACATAGATGTTTCCACGAACCGCAATCAATGATGAAACCGACGGGAGGTTCCCATGCTGATCCACAGACCGAGACGGCTGCGCAGCAGTGAAATGATACGCGACATGGTGGCGGAGACGGTCATCCTGCCGTCGAAACTGATCATGCCCCACTTTGTCTGCGAGGGAGAAAATATTCGTGAGCCCATATCCTCCATGCCGGGGATCGAACGGGTATCCCTTGATAACTTTATCCGTGACGTTGAGGCTGACGCAAAACTCGGTATCACCGCCCTGATTCTTTTCGGTATTCCCGCAGAAAAAGATCCGGAGGGGACCGGGGCGTGGGCCCCTGATGGTATCGTGCAGCGGGCAATCCGTGCTGTAAAGGAAAAGGTTCCCGGCGTGACCGTTATCGGCGATGTCTGTCTCTGCGAGTATACGAGTCACGGCCACTGCGGCCTTATTAACGGGGGATGTATTCTCAACGATGAGACCCTTGCCCTTCTTGAAAGGACCGCCCTTTCACATGCCGAGGCGGGGGCCGACATGGTTGCCCCCTCTGACATGATGGACGGCCGCGTGGGCAGTATCCGCCGCGCCCTCGATGAAAAGGGATTTACCGGTGTGCCTGTAATGTCCTACAGCGCCAAGTATTCTTCGGCCTTTTACGGCCCCTTTCGGGAAGCGGCAGGAAGCGCCCCGCAGTTCGGTGACCGGCGCAGCTACCAGATGGACTGCCGCAATGCCCGCGAGGCGGAACGCGAAGTCGCCCTTGACCTGGAGGAGGGGGCCGATATCGTTATGGTCAAGCCCGCTCTTTCATACCTCGATATTATTTACCGCATAAA
>CAZHNW010000024.1:0-3002 GCA_964534225.1 uncultured Leptospirales bacterium
CATCGATTGAACCGGTAATGAGTTCTTCCATGCGTGCGTACCTGTTCTGAAGAACATGGGTAAAAAGGTAATAAAAGGCAAGTGTGGGCGCCGCCACAAGGAGGCCGCCCGCGGTGGTGACAAGGGCAATCTGGATACCCACGGCAACAACCTTTGCATTGACCGTGGTGGCGGCGGCAATGGCAGCAAAGGCCTTGATCATACCTATAACGGTACCGAGAAAACCGACAATGGGAGCGATATTGCCAATACCTGACAGAAGAGCCAGGCCCCTTTCTACACCGTTGACATAGATCTGGTAGAACCCCCTAAGTTCATCTTCAAGATCTTCCCGGTAACTGGCTGTTGATCCTTCACGTGCCGTTGAAATGAGGGCATCCACGTTGTCATTCTTCCAGACCTGGTTGCGGGTATAAAAAATCAGTCTTTCCACAATAATGGTCAATGAGGCAAGGGCAAGAATAACAAGAAAAACCATCAGGGGTCCGCCCTGCTTGACCGTTGCAAAAAGGCTTGAGCCTTCTGCCTGCACCTCTTCTTTTTCAGGCTTTTTTTCATCAACAACAGCAGAAGTAGACTCTTTCTCTTTTTTCTCTGCAGTATCAATACCATTTATATCTTTTGTCTTCGTGACAACCTCAGCAGTCTTCTCAGGAATACCAGCCTGTCCATAGAGGAACCCCCTCGATGGAAGAAAGAAGAGTGCACCTGCAGTAAGCAGTGAAATAATAGCGAAATTACTGATCTTTTTCATGTTATGACTCCCTGGCTTTTATAAAACTCTGTATAAATCTCAAAAAAAATATTCTCCTGTTACGATACAGGATGGCCTGTATCCTTACAAGCCGATCTACCGGATAGAAGCATGGGCTAACTCATTATGGCCTGGTATGAAATATATATAGTGTAACACAAAATCGTTAAAAAAATGTTACCCTGCAAATATATTTTTAAAACAAAAATAATAAAAGCAAAAAATGTTTCAAAAGTTTTACAAACAGGAAAATTTTCTGTTTTTTTGGACATAATAAAGGGGGGGTGAGGGCCTTATTCTTACTATCCTGTATGGCCCGGCAAAGCCGCACCAGTGATTGTCACGTTAATTTGCTTGACTTTATGCATTAGCCGGCAGAGAATCATGTACTATCAGTAATATTAATGGCTTATGATGCCTGCAGTATTGAAATAGAGGATTATAAATGCCCCTTGCGATAGATCGAAATGAACTGTATAGCTATGCAGATTATCTTAGCTGGGATGATGACCAGCGGTGGGAACTTATAGAAGGTGTCCCCTACCTGATGACTCCGGCTCCTCTCGAAAAGCATCAGGCTGTCTCAGGTGTTCTCTATGGCGAATTATATCAGTATTTCAAGGATAAGCCCTGCAGTGTTTATCATGCTCCCTTTGATGTTCGCTTCAACAAAGATAAAGATGATTCTAAAATCGATACAGTTGTTCAGCCGGATATTGCCGTAATCTGCAATAAAAACAAAATCGATCGCCGTGGCGCTGTGGGGGCCCCTGACCTTATTATGGAAATATTATCGCCCTCAACTTCCCATAGAGACCAGAGTATAAAATACAACCTTTATGAAAAACAGGGTGTCAGAGAATACTGGATTGTTGATCCGGGGAATCGGTTCATTCAAGTTTCTACACTGGAAAATGATTCATATGCAGATGCCGGTCTTTATGAAGAGAATCAAATTGCCCGGTCAGTGATATTCCCTGATTTTTCAATCCCTCTGGACCTGGTCTTTCAGAAAAAACTATAATCAGTTGTTCTCCCAAAAAGGCTTCGACTGCTGTTCGCGTAAACACCCCTTTGCATAGTCCAGTCCCGGTTACCGGGACATTAACAAAAAAGGGGGATACCCTTTTCAGGACACCCCACTTTTTTGTTTCACAGTGAAATGATCGGAATATTCACATTCCGAGATTCCCTTATTTTATTGCATGTTCAAAGTTTACGTAAATCTGTGCCATGTACTCGGCAGACATTGCCCAGTAGACATGGATAATGGTGGCCTGGTTCCATGCAACAACGAGACCGGCACCACCTGAATGCTGGTAGTCACCAAACTTCGGTTTTGAAAAGAGGTGGTATGCTTCGTCATAGACATTACCAACATCATAGAAACCGACAAGTTTGAACTCAAAGCGCTGTCCCCAGGGGGTAACTTCAGCAAATGACCAGCGTGCTTCGATATTTCCAAGAATCATGTTCTTGCCCACGAAACGGTTGTTGGGAAAACCGCGCAGTGTACGGTTGCCGCCCAGACCGGCCTGACGGCCATAGGGGAACTCAAAGTAGCCCATGTCATAGAAAGGCATTTCTCCCTGGCTCATGGTATATCCCAGCCTGAAAGCAAAGGTAACGGGTTTCCAGATAGTCAGGTAGTAACGGCCAGCAAGGGTTTCACGGTAGTTGTCATATTCAGAACCGAGCCAGATACCGCTGGTCTTGAAAGAAAAATCAAGGTTAAAACCGTTGCGGGGGTCCGGTTCATAGTCAAGGGTGTTCCATGCCACACCGATCATCAGGTAGTTGGTCCAGCCGCCGCCATAACCAAGAGGTGTTTCGAGACCGAGTTTTGTGACCCTTGCCGAAGCTGCATCAGCTGCATCAGTGGCAGCATCACCGGAATAATCATTGATATCGGTGTAGGCGATGCGCAGGCCCACAATATATTTAAAATCTTCTGATATGGTTCCATAAAGATTGGCAAACCAGTTGGGTTTCTTATACTCGTACAGGTTGTATTTGGAGTAAACGTTACCATCAGAATTCAGGAAACCCTTTTCATAATCGGCAAAGTTATCGTAGGAAGTTCCGTCAGCAGCCTGGAGACCCACCGCTGTGGTCCTGGCACCGGTGCCGAAATAGAATTCCGCCAGTTTCGCGTCATAGACCAGGGCGGTATTGACACGAAAGTTGGTACCAAAAATGTTATACCAGTCCATGTTCAGTTCATGGTACTGGCTCCACTTGGTGGTCA
>CAZHNW010000024.1:3102-42464 GCA_964534225.1 uncultured Leptospirales bacterium
AAAATGTTATACCAGTCCATGTTCAGTTCATGGTACTGGCTCCACTTGGTGGTCATGTAGAACTGTCCATAAATCTGCATCTTGTAGGGCTGGTACTCAAAAAACTCACCGTCCCGGGGGCCGTTGTCATACCAGTAGATACGGACACCGTAACCGAAACCTTCATCGGTGGAGTAAGCCACCAGGGGAAGACCGGTAATATACCATCCTTCCTTTTTCTTCTCAACGACATCGGGACTCAGCTTCTGCGCGGCAAAACTGCTTCCGATAAAAACGAAAAAGAGAAGAAGCGTTGTAACCATATAGAACAGTTTTTTCATAAATATCCTCCGGGGAAAAATATGACTTGGCGGACCGTTGTTTTACCTTTCCAGATATTTCCGGATACATGCTCCAGGAAACAGCCGGCCAAAACAGCAGACCCCGATAGTCACTTGATAGTTAAATGAAAATTGACTCGCCTGTCAATCTAAAATTTACCGGATAGTCAATTTTATGTTCATTTAATCGAAATCGATATATTTTTTCAATACTTTTTCAGGACAGGGGCACAAATATTATCCCCTGTCCTGATTGGTCACATCAATAAAATCGATAATATCTGTTGCCTTGAGCCGTGATCTTCCCGTAGACAGGGCCCTTTCTCCCGCTTTTCCATGAAGCCAGACAGCGGCAGCCGCAGTAAGAAAATGATCCTTCTGCCTCAGAAGCAATGCCCCCATAATGCCGGCAAGAACATCTCCTGAACCCGCCGTGGCCATGGCGGGACATCCACTGGAGTTAATCCCGCACTGCTCAGAGCCCCCCCTTTCAGCAGAGGCAATAATTGATGCAGGCCCCTTGAGAACCGAAACAGCGCCACTCTGCCGAGCCAGGTCCTTTGCCGCGGCGAAACGGTTCTGTTTAATCTCTTCGACATCATACCCGAGAATACGCGCCGCTTCACCGAAATGTGGAGTAATAAAAAAATCAATCTCCTCCGGTAAAGCCCCCTCCTGCAGAAACTGCGCAAGAAAAAAAAGACCGTCACCGTCAATGACCACCCTTTTAATATCAGTGCGGGGAAGTTCATCGAGAAGGGCGCGAAAGAAATTCCCCGCGAAGGCGCTCCGTCCCATGCCGGGACCTATGACCAGGGCATCATAACGCCGCCCCGTGAGGAGCGCCCGGATAATGTCACCATTTGGTTCAGCATTGCCCGCTTCTGCGGGAAGAGGCAGTGTCATTAACTCGGGGATCCTTCCGGCAATGATCTGGCGGGCAGTCCGTGTTGTCAAAACCGTGGCGAGTCCCACACCGGCCTCCAGGGCGGCACGGGCGCTCATCATGATGGCCCCCTCCATGCCGTCGAACCCGCCGATGAGCAGAAGATGCCCACTGTCAGCCTTACTCACGTCTTCTTTTTCAGGGGGAAGTAGAAGCTCCCTCACTGTTTCTTCGTCGATAAGGTCGGCGGAAAGGTGCTCTCCCTCCGTAAGATGCGGGGGAAAACCGATATCAGCGGTAATCACCTCACCGGCATATTCTTTTCCGGGAAAGGTAACCAGTGATATCTTCGGCAGGCCCATGGTAATGGTAAAAGAGGCCCTGACGGCACTTCCTGCGGGAGCGGCGCCGTCGGCGGGAAGTCCGCTGGGAATATCAATGGCGCAGACGGTCTTTCCCGCGGCATTGATCCTGTCGATGACCTCTCCCGCAAGCCCCCGGGGCAGGCCGGAGAAACCGGTACCAAAGAGGGCGTCAACGATGATACCGGAACCGTGAAAATTCATTTCTCGGATCGATTCATCCGTGATGGCTTTTACTTCCACCCCGAGACTTTTACAGACCGAGTAATATATACGCGCCGAAGGTGTCAGCTTCTCTTCGTTACCCATGAACCAGCAGCAAACGTCTCTTTTCATGGTATGCAGCAGCCACGCAATAACGAACCCGTCTCCCCCGTTATTGCCTGCCCCGACGATAACAGATACCGGCTCTGTGCCGGGAACCTTCTCGCATATGATATTTAACGCCGCCCTGCCCGCGTAGGCCATGAGGACCTCGCCGGGGATGCCAAGCTCCTCGATGGATATCCTGTCTATTTCCCGCATTTCAGCGGCAGTGACGACCTTCATTGACTACTCCCATTCATAAATTTTGATACCCTTTTTATCTACATGGTAGGAATAAAAATGTCCTGACCTGTCAGCAAGTATCTTTGTATAGAAATAACGCGTAGTATCCATTTTGAGTTCCACGTTATTGATAATATTGCCTTCCATGTTGCAGATCATGAAACGCGCTGCCTCACTGCTTTCAAGGTTCCAGAAATAGATGTGCTTGTCGTCTACAACGTTAAAAAGTACGTTTTTCGGGTCAGGGATATTAACGATGGCACGCTGAAGTTTCTTTGCCTGTATGGAATAATCATAGACTTTGCGGTATTTAAGACGTCTCTTATGATAATAGGCAACACTGATCATTATGGTCTCACCGCTCTGGTAAATCTTGACATTTTCAATTTTGCCCTCGTAGACTTCTTCGCCGTCTTTTTCATGAAACTGGAGTTTTTTCAAATTTATATGAAAATCACGTTTCTTCTTATCAAAACGGTAGACTGACCAGGTATCAAAGGAACGGGATATAACAAAGAGACGTTCCTTTTCATCAACAACGAGATGGTCAATATAATAGAAAGGGATATCCGGAGTCCCCCGTTTGCCCAAGGTATGCTGGAGTTTTCCCTTTTTATCAAAGACAAGGATATAGGAAGGAGAAAAATTCATCTCTTCTTCACGGGACCATTTTCTGCGCGGCGCCATGGGCAGACGATTCTGGACATAGATAGTATCATCACTGTCGATGGTAAATGACCCGATGGTCCCAAACCTGAAGGGGACACCTTTCACTTTTCGAGTGTCGATTCCCTTGAGGGAACCGATAACGAGATCAATGGTACCGTCTGCCTCGAGAATCTGGATCCTTTTCATTTCATTGTCGGCGACACAGATATGATCACCAAAGATACCAATACCAAAGGAAAGATCCTTAAGGGCATGTGAATCAAAGGATAATTTAACCTGCCCAGCCTTTTTTCCCGCCAGGATTGTAGAATATGGTTTCTGCGTAAGATTGCTGACACGCCACCGTGAACAGGAAATAATCATCCCCAGGGTCACTGCCAGGAAAAGCACTGCCGTTGTTTTCTTCATTATTCCTCAATAAATAATACTTTTTGTACAGATAATACCGGTACGATGAGACCCTTTCTCTCCTATAATTTCAAGCTTATTTTGCCGGTACCATTAAAAAGCAGGGTGAGTTTTTACAAAAAGCCGCTGTTATGTTTGTCATCACAGAGTAAAAACGTTTAATAGTTCGAAAGGTCAAAAACGCTTATTATCTTGACAAAATTTCAGACACGAACAAGCTGTTCTCTAAAAATAGAAAAACAGTACCTGACAGAAATTTCAGTGTCTTTATGAAATTTCCATGGACCACTAAGGGTATAGAAAAAATCAGAAGGGGTAAAAAGATGGATTTTACATTAACAGAAGAACAGCAAATGGTCCGCGACATGTGCCGGCAGTTTGCAGAAAATGAATTAAAACCAAAAGCAGAACATTATGACAGAACACATGAATATCCCTGGGAACATGTCGAAAAGCTGAAAGAGATGGGAATGTTCGGTGTTGTCTACCCTGAAGACTATAACGGCTCAGGAATGGATTATCTCTGTTACGCCATAGCGGTAGAAGAGCTTTCACGGGGCTGCGCATCTACAGGGGTCATCATTTCAGCCCACAACTCACTCTGCCTCTCCCCTATCAACTACTTCGGCACAGAAGAACAGAAGAAAAAATACCTCTCAAAACTCACTACCGGTGAATGGATCGGCTGTTTCGGTATTACTGAACCCGAAGCCGGGTCTGATGCTGCAGGCACCAAGGCCACGGCTGAACTGAAAGACGGTAAATGGGTCCTCAACGGAACTAAAAATTTCATCACCAACGGCGGTGTCGCCGATGTGGCTGTTATAACTGCCGTTACCGACAAGGGCATTGGCCACAAGGGCCTCAGCTTTTTCATCGTAGAAAAAGGAACCCCCGGCTTCAGTGTCGGCAAAACCGAAGACAAGCTCGGTATCTGCGCTTCTTCAACAACAGAACTGGTTTTCGACAACTGCGAAATCCCTGAAGAAAACATGCTGGGAGAACGCGGCCAGGGTTTTAAAATTGCCATGCATACCCTTGACGGCGGGCGTGTCGGTATTGCCGCCCAGGCCCTTGGGATTGCCCAGGCAGCCCTTGAAGATTCTGCGGCATATGCCAACGAAAGAAAACAGTTCGGTAAATCCCTCGGCAAATTCCAGGCAATCCAGTGGTTCATTGCCGATATGGCCACAGAAATCGAAGCTGCACGCCTTCTTGTTTACCAGGCAGCCAACTACATGAATACCGGCGAGCGTCAGCGCTACAGCAAGTATGCCGCCATGGCCAAGCTTTACGCCTCAGAGGTCTCACATCGTGTGACTCACAAGGCCATTCAAATCTTCGGCGGTTACGGCTACACCAAAGACTATCCCGTGGAACGCTACTACCGTGACTCGAGAATTACAGAAATCCACGTGGGAACATCAGAGATTCAGCGCCTTGTTATCGCGGGAAGCACCCTGAAGCAATACGCTCCCTGATAGACTTTCAATACTGAGAAATAATAAAAAAAGGGGCGCCCGAAAGGGTGCCCTTTTTTTTACACCCTCCTGCCATATCCTCGAAGAACAATGTTTCGGTTTAACAATTCTCCTTCTGTGCAGATTATCTGAGGATCGTCCTCGCCTTTAAGATAAAAAAGATCTGCCAGGTAGCGGTCATACTTATCAGTCTTATAGGTTTTTATAACCACATCGGTTGATGAAGAAAGCTGTCGCTGTACAAAGCCTTTCGCCTTTTTCCCTTCATTAAAAGCCATCTCCGGGGTATCAATGCCCCTGAGGCGTATCTTCTGGCGAACTGTAGTGCCGAACCCGGCATCAACCTGGAGCCAAAGGGTATCACCGTCTATGATTCTTTCTATTTCTGCACGGTAGGTATACAGCTGTTTTCTCTCCGGGAGAGAATCAGCAAAAACTTCTGAAACGCAGTATTTATTTCCCTTCTTCTCAACAGAAAAAATTTCACTATCCCTGAGACTCTCTCCATCCTCCAGGAAAACCCTTCGCCAGACATTGAACCCGCAGTCAATGGTTACTGATTTTTCTTCTCCCGGTTCCTGCACCTCCGCGAGGCGGTACCGGTAGAGACTGCCCCGCTCAACAGGAAAATCAGTTGCTTTCAGGGATTCAGGGTCTCGCTGCCTGAGCCTGTACACACTGATAAGGTTTTTCAGTTCTTCACGGTTTAAGCTTTCGTCTAACGTCTTTTGAATATATTTATCCCGTATATTCCTGTCTTTGATCCTTATAAGCAGAATCATTTTGCTCCAGTCCAAAAAGTCGACCGGTCGACTTTTTGGATATTCCGAGTAAAAGGTTCGCATGTCCTTAAGACTGGTAACAGAAAAACCTTTCCCAAATTTTTTCGTCAGGTCCTCTGACATTTTGACGATATAATTCTGTCCGTACCCTGCACGGGCGGGAAAGGCAGACGCCAGTTCCTCGAGGTATTTCCCCGTTTCCCAGTAGGCCTTTAACTGTGAGCCGCTGGTGGATTCATGAATACGGGATATTTTTTCAAAAAGTCGGAGATATGTTTTTTCCGCCCGGATATTGTCAGTCACGATTTTACTCCCGATATTTTATTAATTAAAATATCGGTTACTTTCGTAACTTTTTACATCAGATTTGCTGCAAATCAGAGAAATAAGGCCATTCGCCCCGCCTTCCGGGGCGAATACATCTTTCACTGCAGGTTATGCAGCAGGTATATTATGTATACTGTTTGGTGAAACATGCAAGACTTTTTTTGAGAACATTTTTATTCCCTATCTATCAAAATACAATTTAAACAGAATCTATATTGATTATCATTTCATATAATATTTCCTCTAAGTCTCTTCTACTATCAATAATCAATAATATAAAAATGTGATCATTTTCAAATTTGTTAATAATTCTCCAGGGTTTTATAATAATTTCATGATATTTCTTTTTTAATGATTTAAGTTCTTTTACTTCTCTTCCCTGAAGAGGACTTACTTTTAAGAGAGATGATTTTTCTTTTATTTTGAGATATATTTCATGGGCAATATCTGGCCCATCATTTTCAATAATATAATCTAATATTTCATCTAAGCTTTTTTTTGCTTCTAAAGTCCATATAATTTTGTATTTCATTTCAACATATTTTTAAATTTATTATCAAACTCTTTAAACATTTCATCATGATCAATAGTTTTTCCTACCGCTACTTGATTTTCTGCTAAAAGTAACATTTTCATAAGACTCATGGTGTTTTTCATATTTTGATAACTATCTGAATCAATGAAAACTCCTTTTGCTTCACCATTTTGAGTTATTATAATTGGCCTATGGTTTTCATTTACATATTTAAGCATATCAGCAGCATGAGATTTTATGTATGAAATAGGTTTAATATCTTCTTTTATATTCATAAAGGTTCTCCTAGTCCAAATAAATTAACAAATATGGACTGCTCTGTCAAGCATTAAATCAGTATTAAATCCCCCTTTCTCATACTATGTACCAGATAAAATCCAGAAAGGTTCACCCCCCTCATACTTGTCTTCCATAAGGCAAAATCGAGCGGACATACAATTCCTGGAACAGGAAAACTCAATTCTATCATATATGGCAAAACATACGATTCATTTGATATGATACAGGAAATAATAGATTTCTTTTACCAGTCTGTCTAAAATACTTTAAACTAGACTGTAGGTGCCTTATTCGGTGAAACAGCATCACATACTATAGTATCAATTCTTTCAATCTCTGCCTACAAGAACATTGCCATGGCCCGGTACAACCACCTCTGATGCCAGGGTCTGGATTTTCTTTAATGATTAAAATTTAAAAAAGCCTTGCTAATCCTGCACATTTTGTCAATATATTAACAGTTCTGAGACATGTACCAGCTACTGAAAATAACTCTGGTTGGTGAGCCTGCGTCGCATCGAATTCTCGATTCATTCTGTCGCATGAACAGGTACATATCCATCGTACTTTACTACATATATAACCGGCACTCCGGAGCAGGGGAAATTCCATGCAGGTCTGAACAAAGAACCTTCTTAATATTGGCTTGACTTATATTTTTTATAAAACAATATTATCATTATAAAAACCAGGACTGAAAGGAAGGTGACATGAAAACTATTTCAATGAAAAAACATATAGGAAAAGATGGTCTCCTTAATATCAGTATACCCACCGGTGAAACAGAAACAGATGTTGATATTGTTGTTATAATCGAAAGCACTAAACGCGGTAATGAGTGGGATGATTTTTTTGATCAGACCTACGGTTGTTTTAGTGATAACGAAATTGTCAGACCTGAACAGGGTGTATATACTGAACGAGAAAAATTGTTATGAAATACCTTCTTGATACAAATGTTTGTATAAAATATCTGAATGGCAGATCCGAAAATATTGTCACGCAACTGAAGAAAACATCTCCGGATTCTATTGCCCTGTGTTCTGTCGTTAAATCAGAATTACTAACAGGAGCCTATAAAAGTAATGTATCACAAAATGTTTTGAGAAGACTTGAAATTTTTTTTGAAAAGTTTAACAGCATTCCTTTTGATGATAAGGCAGCACTTTATTATGGAAAAACAAGGTCTGAACTGGAAAAAAAAGGTATTGTTATTGGCCCCTATGATCTCCAGATAGCAGCTATTACACTTGCCCATGACTTAACTCTCGTTACTCATAACACTAAAGAGTTCACAAGAATAAGCGAATTAAAGTTGGCAGACTGGGAGTTGTCAGCATAAATCATTATTTAAGCCCTCCCGGTTTTATTCTCCATGAACCACTGATGAGAGGTGGCAAAGGAATCCCGGTGATTCAGTAAATACTGTGCCCATTTACTGAAATTTCAATGCTGACAGGAGACTTTTTGCCTTGCCGATATGGTCAGATACATTGAAAACGGCCCATCCCTTATCGAAAAATAGCTGAGAAACAAGAACACCATTGAATTACTGGGCATATGGGAGGAAATATACAACCCGGACTTTAATTCCCCCGAATTCGAGGTAATTAAAAATCAGGCAGGTCTTAATCGTTTTGTCTTATCCGTGAAACAGTGGATTGAAAAGACCGGCTCAATTGGCATTATCACAAAACAGGTACAGGGGTATGCAATTGTATATAAGGGGAGAGTGATAGAAAAAGAAAAAATCGGCGAACATAAGGATTTTATATACCAGGTCAGGGTTGCAGACAAAAAAACAGAAAAAATCAGAGAATTTATTCTCACCGGGCCTGAATTTCATAAAATCAATGAAGGCTACCTGTATACCGCCAAAGTAAAGAAAGGAATGCTGGGTATCCCCTTCAAAATGGTATGGGAATAAAGATTCATAAATCACACGGTGAAGATACCTGATTTTTGTATTGACAGTGTATGTATTTTGTAATACATTATACATATGCACGATAAGGAGAGGAGAATAAAATGTCACATTCAGACGCAACATTGTCTGTCAGAACAGATAAAAAAGTGAAAGACCAGGTCGGTAAAATCCTTGAGAAACTGGGGCTCAATCATTCTACGGCGATAAACATCTATTATCATCAAATTATTGCGAACCAGGGGATACCTTTTGAAATCAAGATACCCAACAAGACCACCGTTGCGGCCATTGGAGATTCCAGGAAAAAGAAAAATATGAAAACGTTTAAAACAACTGATGAATTATTTGATGACCTGGATATTTAATGCTCACCATAATTCGATTAAATCAATTCAAGAAAGACATCAAAAAACTTTCTCATTCCGGTTCGAAAGATATGACAAAACTCAAAGAAGTTATCATAAAACTGGTAAATGAGGAAAAGCTGGACAGTAAATATCGAAACCATCGATTAAGCGGAAACTGGAAGGACCATCTTGAGTGTCACATTGAACCTGACTGGCTTCTTATCTACCGTATTGATGAAAAGTCGAAGGAACTTATACTGGTACGTTCCGGCAGTCATTCTGAACTGTTCTAATCATCAAAATTTTTATAAAGTTACCTTACGCCTGGAAATTCACGAGCGACACGGACCCTTCGCTTCCGCTTCTGTGTTATGAACGATTCACAAGGGAGCCATATACTGTTTCAGGATTTCGGGCAACCCTGCCCTGAAGCTCTTCGAGGGACAGGAGGTTCCCGGGATGACCGGCGTGCCTTTTGATACGACGGTCAAGTTCCTGCCGTTGACTGTCCGGTACGGGCACCTCGGATTCATTTCTGGCAATGTCGTCCCAGAGATCTTCCACAAGCAGTATCTTCTCAGGTGTACTCATTTCAGAGATTTGAGGTATATTCCGTACTATCATATTCAATCCTTCATTGTATTATACCGGATATACTCAAGGTAGCCCCGCATTTCGGGGGTGTCAATCATATATATACCCGGTTCTTTCTCAAAAAACCTGCCTCCCCTTCAAAATGGTATGGGAATAAACAAATGGTGCATAAATGATTGTGATTTTTAAAAGGCCGTCAGAATCAGAGTTTCTGACGGCCTTTTATATAGAATATCAATAGAAGCCCGGATAATTAATCACGGCCTGTAATGGTATCCCAGGTCAACCAGACCGGAATCAAGAGTCCCGTTGATACTGGTCGTAAACGTATCAAGACCTGCATCAGAGGCACTCCTGCTGCCATAGTCAATGCAGAAACTTCCGGCGGGAAGATAATAGTCACCCTTCGGTCCTGAAACAAAACCGGGATCAGTGGTAATAATATTCTGACTCGAATCCGTCCCCGCGGGAACACCATTTTGCATCAGGGAATTGTACACATTGAGTGTATTCCCATTACCGGAACCATCATAATCATATACCTCGTTCTGAGACGCAACACCATAAGCACCATTATTGCTCCACATAATACAGTCAGTAACAGTGACCTGGCACCCTGAAACAAGATCAGAGATAAAAAGACATCCCCCGTTGGCTGCCGAGCTGTTACCCTCAAAAGTACAGTTATTCAATCCCATAACTACTCCCCTTGAGACACTGACGGTTCCTCCCACATTTGCCTGGGTCCCCTGGCTTATGTTTCCATAAAACAGGCAGTTTGCGAACTGTACATTTTTTTCCAGCGCGTACAGGACACTCCCCTGTGTGGTACCGGTATTATTATAAAAAACCGAGTCAGTAAAGGTGGTACTGTCAGCGCAGGTATACATTACTCCACCGCCATCAGATGTATTGCCGTAGAAAACACATCCCTTGACAATCATGCTGCTGCCGGTTGAGTAAACACCACCCCCATAAGTAGCAGCACTGTTGTTACTTATCTCACAATCAACAAGGGTCAGGCCCCCGTTCCCCGAATAATAGCCGATTCCCCCGCCACACTGGTCAGAACTGTTACCGGTTATTGTACAGTTTGCAATGATATTATTATCACCGTTATACAGTACACCTCCCCCGAAACGGTATTCCCAGCCTGCATTTTCACCATTGGCATTTCCTCCCGTTATAGTCACGGAATCGAGACGGCACCCCGTTACCGTGTCTCCCATGGAAACAACATGGTATACGCCGCTTTCGCCGTCAAGTGTGGTGATACCGCTGTTCCTCCCGGAGCGAAAGGATTCCGTTCCGGTAAATCCTCCGTAGACACGGACTCCCGCCTTCATTGTCAGTACCGGATCATCGACTCCTCCCGTGCCGGTATAGGAACCTGCAGCGATCCAGACCTGGTCTCCACTTCCGGCGGCATCTACCGCATCCTGGGGATGGCCAAAGGCGTTTGCCCATGAAGAACCGTTCAGGGACCCGCTGCCGCCGGATACCACGTAATAAATCGTTCCTGAAGGACTCACTGTAATAGCAGCCGTAGCCATTGCGCTGTCATCATTTCCATCAAAGGCGTGCCAGGTAAAATAATCTATGCCGTCAAATTCATCATCCGGTGTATAGTTCACCTGGTTACCCGAAACCGTTGACAGGGTACCATGAAGCGGCTGTGCGTCGATTTCATAGGTCAGTGAGTCACCCTCTGGATCAGATGCCGAGAATGTTATGACAGTGAGCATCTTTTCCGTTGTGCTGCCGGTAACATCAGAGGCGACAGGGGGATCATTAACGGGTCCCACGGTAATGCTCACCGTGGCACTGTTACTGGTGTGTTCCCCATCCTCCACATGGAAAGAAAAGGAATCAGAACCATTGTAGCCAGGCTCAGGGATATAGTTCCACCTGTTTCCCTCTACCTGGCTCAGGGTACCATGGGAAACACCGGTTTCAACATGCCAGGTCAGGTCATCACCGTCACTGTCTATGGCTGAAAGTAAAATGTCCCGCGCAGTGTCTTCGGCTGTGGTCACCGAGCTGTCATAAGCCACCGGTGCGTTATTAACAACCGTTTCGGGATCAGTATCACTGCCGGTTTCACCGGAGGAACCGCCGCAGGAACAGCCGGGCATGAAAAAAATACCGGCGCATAAAAAAACAACAAAAAGCTTACAGGTTATTCTTAATCGTTTTCCTTTCATGTGATTATCCTTGAGATAGGGTATTTACACATTAAAATTTATATATTGCGTCACCCCGGGACATCACACAAAAGTACCAGACAGGCATTCAGGAGACAAAATAATTAATGATTTTCAGTATTATTGATAATATTGACCAGTTCCACCCTGTTATTAATACCCATTTTTGCATAACAGTTTGAAATGTGGGATTTCAATGTATTTTCAGTAATATTCAATTCAGAGGATATATCAGCATAGGTGATACCGGTAATAAGAAGTTTTATTACATCAATTTCCCGCCTGGTAACCTTATATAGATCCTGAAGAAAATCCAGAGACCTGATCTCTTTTGCCCGCATGAGATACCCTATGCTGTCCCCGAAGGAGTCTCTTACCCTTTTTAAATGAATATTATAAACACCAATAGCGTCCCCGCTATGAAAAGGATACCTGAAAGAGGAGTATTCTCTTTCTTCATTGAATATTTCAGAAAGCGAAGAGGTAATCCTGATATCGTTATTAAAAAGTGAAGTAATACCCCTGCAGTTACGAAGAATTTCCGAGAAAAAGGGATCTTTTGAATCATTAAACCAGCTCATTTTTTTGTCATGATCAAAAAGAACAACCTGTTCTTCTATTGAATTGAGTATTTCCAACGGTATCGTATGAGGAGATATTTCAATCATCTGGTACTTGATGACCGCATAGAAAACAGCGGCTATCCACACAAGGATCAGAGCAGAAGTCGGACTGGGAACACCATGATAACCGGCAAGGTAATCCACAACAACAGTTGTTATCATGGTAAACAATGCACTGATGATTATAATTTTAGCCTGCTTTTTCTTCCTTTTAATTTTTGTAGAACGATACATAACAAAAAGCAGCAGCAAACTGATCATATTATAGGTGTTTGCATAAACATGCAGACCAATATACCAGAAACCATCAGGAAAAGAGAGATGAATCGCGTTATGGCGAATATTCTGGTATAAAAATATCACCGGCACTACCCAGAGAAGGGGAAAAATCAGATGTCTTCTTTTTTTTAAAAACTTAAAATCAGTTAGATATAGAAAAAAACGAAGGATAAAAACCTCATAGATCAATGCGGCAGTATATTCAAGCCTGATAAATATCTCCGTCCCTCTCCCACCCTGATCAAGAGTAAGGTAAAAGATTGAGAAAGCCCAGAGGGCAAAACAGAGGCAAAACCAGCAAAAATTACGATGAAGGGGAGATTTCCAGTTGATTGCACATACATATATACCCGCGATTAAATAAATCGAACAGGAAAGGCAGGAAATAACAGTGAAAAATACCATTTTTCTTCATTAAGAACCGGGTAGTGTTTAACCATTTATTCTTCTATACTGCATGAACAGTATATCACATTAACATTTTACTTCGGTGGTGAGGGTAAGGGATGAAGTCAATTATTACAAGACAATTTTAGTCTTCTGTTTCTTCCGGAAATAATAAAATTCCCCGCAGGCAGGGCCAGCCGGGGCCAGGGCTTACGCATTGGTCGCTGCCTGCGGCATCGACTTGGTATTTTGTTACATTTCTTATGGTACGGGGGTAGAAAAGGCTCTGCCCCGTACCACGATAACGACCATCAAATAATTAGAACAAATTCTTTATAATCATCAAAAACAGTTTCTATTACCTTATCGCCATTCTGTGTATATGTGACAGGCTCATCAGTATATTCATAATCACCGTCATCAGGCCACATTTTCCCATCGCCATTTCCATCAATAAAAAAGTACACATCATACGTGGTATCTTTTGTCCCCCGCCATATGGTGTCAGTACCTGCCCAGCCTGATGGGGGGTTTGCCTCTGATTCAATGTCATATAAACCTCTCAAAATAAATATTTTACACAATATGTATATATATAATTTAATATATGCACTAAAAATACCAAGATGTTACACATCCGTCAATATCAAAATTTAAAAAGTCTTTTCGATCCCCACACACATCAGAAAACGCCCCTCTCCACCAGAGTAATTATTATTTGACAAAAATTCATTTTCATTATCTATTATGTCGAAAAAAGAAAATACAGGATCAGGAAATGACAAAACCTCCACGTCCGCAGCACGAAGTAGAAGAAGTAAAAGAAAACATTCTTCAAAATGCCCTGAAAATCATCATCGACGAAGGCTACCCGCAGATGACCATGAGAAAAATCGCCGGCAAAAGTGACATGTCAGCGACAAATCTCTATAATTACTTTGCCAACAAGGATGAAATCTACCTTTCCCTGGTTATTCGCGGTTTCGAACAGCTGAGGGAGAGTTTCGATGACATCTGCAGTCAAACCGAAAAGGCTCATCCCCTGGAAAGGGGAAGACAGCTCATCCGCGCCTACCTGAAATTCGGGATTGAAAACCGGCACTATTACGAAATCATGTTCACCCGCCCTACACCAAAATTCAAAGATTACGTGGGAACCCCCCTGGAGGAACTCGCCATGGTGGAAATGGGACATTCAATGAAGATTGCCCACACCGTTGCCGAAACTGTAGGGCGCATTCTCCATGTCGAAGATCTCGAAAGCAGAAAAATCAAGCACAAGGTAATGCAGCTCTGGAGCCTGGTTCACGGCATGGTCTCCCTCTATCACAGCAATATCGCCGAATATGTTGTCGATGACCAGAAGGCACTTTTTGAGTCCCTTGAAAATGATATAATTATCTCCTTTTCACCCCAAAAAGGCTGAATCACCGCGCCTCCCCTTTCTTTTTTGCAGAATAAAAAGAAAAAGCTTGACAAAAGATGTTAATATTAACAATGTTAATATTAACATCAACCAATACAACTCTCATTCAGGTGGAGGCATCATGGATCAGAAAAATAAAAAAAGAGGCGGCACGCCCCTTACACCGGCAGATAAAAAAGATATCATTAACAGGTTTTCCCGGTATATCAACAGCGGCCAGGTAAAATACCTCAAGGCGGGGCACCTTGATGTTATCGAGTCACAAAGAAATATCGCCTGCTTTACCGATCCCGTTACAGGCAGAGAGATGTACGACTGTTTCTCTTCTGCGGGGTGTTTCAATATAGGAAGAAGAAATCCCGTTATAATAAAAGCCCTCCAGGATGCCCTCACAGAATGCGACATGGGAAGTTCTCACCTCCTTTCACGCCACAAGCTGGCACTGGCGAAAAAACTCTCAGAAATCGGCCCCGGCGACCTCGATGGGGTTTTCTTTGCCTCCGGCGGAGGAGACGCCATCGACTGTGCCATCAAGATGGCCCGTGGCGCCACGGGAAAAAGCGGTATTGTTTCGACGGTAAAGGCCTACCACGGCCATACCGGTTTCGCCCTTTCCGCCAACGGGAAGAAACACTACCGCGAATATTTCGAACCGCTGATGCCGGGATTTTCCTTTGTTCCCTTCAATGACCTTGAAGCAATGGAATCAGCCGTCTCCGGTGACACGGCAGCCATTATTGTAGAACCCGTTCAAGGAGAGGCGGGTATCTTCCACGCGGATACAGAATACCTTAAAGGTCTTCGTGAACTCTGCGACAGGCACGGGGCCCTCCTGATTTTCGATGAAGTACAGACCGGTTTCGGCCGCACGGGAAAGATGTTCGCCGCGGAACACTCCGGCGTAATACCTGACATTCTCACCATGGCCAAGTCCATCGGCGGGGGACTCTTCCCCAATGGCGCCGTACTCTACCGTAAAACCGGCACCATCATGGACTTTCTCGCGGCACGCCCTGACTTCCACCCCACCTACACCGGCGGGTCTGATATCGGCTGCCAGGTCTCCCTGCGCGTCATTGAATATATCGAAGAAGAAAACCTCTGTGACCGCTCCGCCCGCAACGGCAAACGTATCAAGGACGCCCTTGAACGCCTCAGGCAGGAAAACCCGAAAATCGTAAAGGAAGTCAGAGGCATCGGCATGATGGTGGGTATCGAGTATATTCACGAATTCATGGGCCCCATGATGTCTGACGCCCTGGCAAAAAACGGTGTCTTCGCCGCCTACTCGGGCAACGCCCCCCAGGTCATGCGGTTCATGCTTCCCCTTGCCGCCACTGACAAAGACGTTAACGCCGTTATCGACGCTATCCGAAGGGCCGTGGCGGACATGAAAACACTCCTGCCCGTTGCCCTCCCCGCGGCAAAGATTCCGGGGGTACTGAAACTGCTGAACAACGAAAAGGTTCAGACCGTCACTTTCAACTGGATACGTTCAATCGAAGACCTGTTTAAAAAAATCACACCGGGAAAAAGGAGCTGACCATGACCAGTAAAGAAATGAATTCATCATATAAGAACGACATTACCCGCCTTTTTTCAGGGGCGCGGCAGGAAAGACTCGCCGCCCTGGGACATGACTTTCTCGAAGAAAAATGCACGGGCAGCAGCATCACCGACCATGAGGAACATGAATACATCGACTGCGTTTCGGGCCGCGGCATCTATAACCTGGGACGGCACAACCGGTCACTGTGCGATGCCCTCATGGCAGCCGTTTCTGAAACAGACCAGGGAAACTTCCCCATGATCTCAATTGAAAAGGCGCGCCTTGCGGAAAAACTTGCCCGTTTCGTCGGTCATGGTCTTGAATGTTCAGTCTTCAGTGTCATTCGCGGTGAGTCCATTGACTTTGCCTGCAAGCTGGCACGTGGATATACTAAAAGAAAAAAATTCGTCACATTCAAAGGATCATGGTTCGGCCAGACAGGGTTCGCACTTTCTCTTTCTGAACGCGATGACGCCTCTCTCTACGGCCCCCTGATTCCCTCAATCGAAATGATTACTCCCGGCAGCATCGAAGAAGCCGAAAAAACAATCGACAAAGACACCGCCGCGGTTTTCATCGAACCGGTACAGGCAGAAAACGGCTGTCTCGCCCCGGATAAAGACTACATGCTGGCACTGCGTGACCTCTGCAGCAACAGGGGTACCCTTCTCATCTTCGATGAAACCCAGACCGGCATGGGACGCTGCGGTTCAGCCTTTGCCTTTCAAGAGCTGGATGTCACCCCTGATGTACTGGTCATTGGCGAGTCCCTGGGCGGGGGAATATTCCCCATCGCGGCAACCATCTTCACCCAGAAGATAAACAGCTTCATGAATGCCCATCCCATGATCCACCTTTCCACCTTTGGCGGGGCTGACCAGGGGTGCCTCGTTGCCTGTGCCGCCCTTGATGAATACGAAAAAGTCAAACCCTGGGAAAACGCCCGCAGGCAGGGAGAGGTACTTCTCAAGGGCCTCAAAGGTCTTGCATTGCAGGAAGGTTCTCCCCTTAAATCTGCGGCGGGAACAGGGCTCCTCATTGCCCTTGAGCTCGAAAATGCAGAAAAGGCCACAGACTTCTGCCGCGCCCTGGCCGGGACAGGACTCATCGCCCTTCCTGGTGATGTTGCGAAAGAGACCGTTGTGCTGCGCCCGGGACTTCTCATCAATGACGACGACTGTGCTAACATCATCAGCGCCGTTAAAAATGCCCTAAAAACCCTGGTATAAGGAAGTGACCCATGAAAGCTCTCTATTTCGAAGGAAGTGTACCCCGCGTGGCCCTCTACATGGCAGCGTCGAAATTCTACCGGTACGCGGGCATTACACCCTTTTCCCCTGTCACCTGGGGTGAGGTGCCTGAACCTGAAATCCCCGGGGACAACTGGTTGAAGATCAAAAACCGCGCCTGCGGCCTCTGCGGAACGGACATGCACTTCATGTTCTTTAACATTGACACAAAATCATTCTCCGCGGCGACACCCGGCATCGAGAGAAAATTTATCGGTCATGAACTTCTCGGCACTGTTACCGAAACAGGAAAAAATGTCACCGGTTTCTCTCCCGGCGACAGGGTAACCATGCGCATCGACTGGCCTTCATGCTACCAGCTCGAAATAGACCCGCCCTGCCCCCGGTGCGCCGCGGGCAATTACATGCTCTGCCAGAACCCTGGCAAAAAATCCCTTCCCCTGCAGGATACAGGCGGCGGCTTTTCACCGTACATGGTCATGCATAAGACCCAGCCCTTTAAGATACCTGATTCGGTCAGCGATGATGAGGCCCTTCTCCTCGAGCCCCTTGCCTGCGCCGTGCATGGCCTTTACAAAAGAATACCCGCACCGGGAGAAAAGGTGCTGGTCACCGGCTGCGGTACCATCGGCCTCATGACCATCGCGGCAGCCCGTGCCCTTTCACCTGAAGCTGACATCACCGCGGTGGATTTTCTTCCCCACCAGCTTGAAATGGCAAAAAAAATGGGAGCCAGCCGGGTCATCAGGGCGGGGAAAGACATCTACCGTGAACTCGCCCCGGTTACCGGCGCGGCGTACCACAGGGGGCATTTCGGCAACGAAATTCTCCTGGGGGGATTCGACATTGTCTATGACTGTGTCGGCAGCGACAGGACCATTACCGACGCCTTTCGCTTTGTCAAAGGAAAAGGAGACGTGGTCATTATCGGCATCAACTTCAATCCCGGCAAAATCGATTACAGTCCCATATGGAACCAGGAGATACGGGTCACGGGGATGAACTGTCACGCGAATGAAACCTCGTCACAGAACAGTTTCGATATTGCCCTTGACCTCATCTGCCGAAAAAAAGTCGATCTCTCAGGCATAATCACCCACCGTTTTCCCATGAAGGACTATAAAAAAGCGGCACGCCTCTTTCTCAACAAGGGAAAGGAAAAGGCAATAAAGATCGTCCTTGAGCATGGATAGATGAAGGCGAGAAAGCACTTTCGCGCCTTCATCTATGTCGCTCGTCACAAAGACGGCGCCTTCATCGATGTCCATGTAAAAATACCGCTTGTAATTTCAAAACCCATTCTATACAATTACAAAAAAACAAAAGAGGTGTCCCATGTCCCTGTTTTCCCCCGGCAAATGCATCATTGCAGTATGCCTGCTTCTCCTCACCGTCCCGACAGATGTCCGTGGTGAAATGTCACAGAGTGAACTTCAAAAACAGCTTTCCCGCATCATCCTTCAGCGTAATGATATTTTTGCCCGTCATGGATACATATTCAAAAGCAGTGAACTCAACAGCTATTACCGAAAAAAATCATGGTACCGCCCCGACCGGGCCTTCACATGGAGCCGCCTCAACAGAAGCGAACAAAAAAGAGTGAACGGCCTGATCAAGAAAGAAAAGGCACTGGTAGAAAAAATCGTAAAAAAAACAAAAAAATGGAACAGAAACTGGACTAAAAAATATTTTAAAAAGGTCTCGCCTGTTTCCCCCTACCCGTCAAAACTCATAACTGAGATAAAGTCCTTTATGAAAGAAAAAAACATCCATGAAGACCATTATATACTTCCCCAGGCACGATGTTTTTCAATGATGTATGAAATATCTCCGAAAGAGATGAAAACCCTTAAGGCGGTAAGCAAAAAAAAGGGCACAAGCTTTTCATACCATGAAGCCACTTACGATCAGAAAGGAAAAATTCGCCGTCTCAGCCAGTGCTGGTATTCAGACATGATGGGCGACAACTGCATGGGCGCCCGGCACTTCGATTCAAAGGGCCGGGTAATACTCATTACCCGGCCGGTTCCGCAGACGACACTGGGGTCGCAGTGGTATTTTCAGTATATCAACAATATGCTGGTATGGATGGTCTTTGATATTAAAAGCCACGCGGGAAGTGACTACCATGTTGCAAAAAAATTCTATCCCTGACATAAAGGAAGCGGACAATTATACTGCCATTAAAAATAAATTTCTCGTCACGGCCAGCCCTTCACTTTATCCTCGCCGCCGCTTTTCTTCTCTTTTCAGGAAAAGTCCTCTCCGCGGCGGCTCCCCTGGTTCTTAAAAATTCAACCAGGACCCTCCCTGTTGCCTCTTCACTCTTTATAAAAAATGACCCTGACGAAAAAATCAAGGGGGAAGACTTCCTGCGCCTTTACCGTGAAACGCGAAAAAACCGGCTGATCCCGCCCCTGAGCCGGGAGAACCGGGGTTTCACAAAGGGAAACGTATGGGTCGCCTTTACCGTTGAGAACCTCGCCACAGAAAAAAAACAGTGGATACTGGAGCTCAACTACGCCCTCATGGACAGGATCGACCTCTACCGCCAGAGAGGTGATAAACTGAAAAAACTTTTCACCATGAGAGAATGGATGGCCCTTCCCGTGAACAATTTCATGGGTAACTCATTCTACTTCCCCATCACACCTGAAAAAGCCAGAATGACTACATGGATTATGTGTTTCCAGACCAGGGGAACCATGCGCTTTCCCCTCTATATATGGGAAAAATCAGCCTTTCTGAATAATATCAAAAAAGTCAGAATGCTTTTCAGCATATATCTCGGCCTCTTTCTTACCATGTTTCTTTTTTACCTTCTCTCTTTCAGTTATAACCGTGACCGGCAGAATATTTATTTCCCCACATTTCTGCTCTTTTTCATCATCTTCCAGAACACCAACAACGGCATAATATTCGATCTGCTGCAACCTGCTCACCTTTCATGGAAATATACCCTTTTCTGCACTTCAGGACTTTTCAGCATCCTTTTTGGCATCCTTTTCTCTCAAGCCTTTCTCAACATCAGGCAGAAACACGTGGTTTTTCAAAGGGCCTTTCAGGCAATTATTGCTGCCACCATCATTTTTATTCTCTCCTTTTCCTTTATACCAGAAACTCTGGCAATCATCACTATCGGTATTTTCGGACTGGCTGCCTGTTCCCTGATTCTCGTGACATCTGTTATCCTCCTTGTTTCCGGTTACAGGCCCGCGCGGCTGTTTTTTGCCGCATGGCTGGCCCTTATCGCGTCTGCTCTTCTCTATCTTCTTCGCGGGTTCGGGCTTCTCCCTAATAACTTTCTTACCCTCAACAGCATGTATATCGGCGGTGCATCGGCCATGATTTTCCTGGGCCTTGCCATTGCAGACCGTTACTTCATTTCAGAAAAAGAGAGAAACCGCACAAAGTCTACCATGATCAAAAGAGAAAAAGAGGCGCGCCTGGCGAGAGAAAAAATGATCGACCAGCTTCAGAGGCTCGACCGCCTTAAAGATGAATTTCTTGCAAACACCTCACATGAACTGAAAACCCCCCTGCACGGCATAATCGGAATTGCTGAATCGATCCTGGAAACAAACGCCGATGAGCTTCCCGGAGACGTTTCCCGGGGCATAACCATGATTGCTGAAAGTGGAATGCGCCTTAATTCCCTTGTCTCAGACATTCTTGACTATAGCAAAATCAGGGACACAAAGGCGTCCATCGACATGAACAGTGTCGATCTCCGCCCTCTGGCGGATACCTGTATTGAACTCCTTGCCCCCCTTGTTGAATCAACGGATATTTCACTTACCAACAATATCACCGCAGACATTCCCCCTGTTGAGGCAGATGAAGACAGGCTGCTTCAAATCCTGTACAACCTGGTGGGTAACGCCATTAAGTTCTCCCTGAAGGGAAATATATCCATAGGAGCCAGCTGTCTGAAAGAGAAGAATGCGGTAAAAATTTCTGTCTCAGATGAGGGTCCGGGAATACCCGCAGACAGGCTTCGCTATATTTTTCTTCCCTTTCAGCAGGGTGACGGTTCCATGGAACGCTCCCATGAAGGTGCAGGCCTTGGCCTTTCCATCACAAAACGTCTTGTCGAACTTCATGGCAGCGAAATCAAGGTCACCTCGAAAGTCGGATTCGGTTCGACTTTCAGTTTTCTTCTTAAAACCTCTGATACGAACCCTCTAAAGGTAAGGAGCCACGAAAAAATTGCCCTTCCGGCGGCACCTCCCACAGGCCAAAATGATTACACGAGTGAGGAAGTCAGACTTCCCCCGCAGGGGAAACATCTTGTGCTCATTGCCGATGACGACCCTGTAAGCCTTCACGTGGTATGCAGTATTCTTGAAAAAGAGGGGCTTGCCACTCTCCGGGTAGAAGACGGGCTTCATGTCATAAAAGAACTCGAGGAAGGCGCGCGCCCTGACCTTCTTCTTCTTGATGTCATGATGCCCCGCATGTCGGGGTACGAGGTAACAAGAAAGGTACGACAGAAATATTCGATGCTTGAAATGCCCATCATGCTGCTTACAGCAAAAAACCGTTCTGAGGACATGGTACTCGGCTTCGAGGCAGGGGCCAATGACTTCCTTACCAAGCCGGTCAACCGCGAAGAGTTAACAGCGCGCCTCTCAACCCTTCTGACAATGAAAGACGCAGTCAGTGACAGCAAAAGACTCAACTATTACGAACGGGATATCCAGGTGGCGCGAAGCATTCAGCAGTCCAACATCCCCGCTGAGGTGCCCCTCCTTGAATCGTTAAAGGTGGCAGCCCGATACATCCCCTTCGACGAAGTGGCGGGAGACTTTTACGACTTCTTCCCCGCAGGGAAAAATGCACTTGGTATTCTTGTCACCGACGTATCAGGCCATGGCATCGCCTCTGCACTGATTGCAAGTATGATTCGCATCGCCTCATCGATGCAGCACAGCAACGCGTCACAACCTGAACAGGTCCTCCAGAACCTTCGC
Organism: uncultured Leptospirales bacterium; assembly: GCA_964534225.1. Taxonomy (GTDB): domain Bacteria; phylum Spirochaetota; class UBA4802; order UBA4802; family UBA5550; genus CAZHNW01. The sequence goes on from CAZHNW010000024.1 coordinate 25,260, forward strand.
ACCATTCTTGACAGCGCTATCGAAAACCAGTTCTTTACCGCCATCTATGCATATATTGACACTGACTCTGCACAGCTCTCTGTTTCCCGGGCGGGGCATGACGCGGCGCTCCTCTACAGAAAATCCGATGATACCATTTCACGAATTCTGCCGGCGGGAAAAATGATCGGATTCGGCCTTGAAGAAAAGGAGAACGATGTCATTACCTGTTCCGTCTCCCCGGGAGACCGGCTCATTCTCTATACCGACTGCGCCTTTGAAGTGACCACCCCCCAGGGGGAAATGCTGGGTAAGGAAAAATTCCTGCGTCTCGTATATGACACCCTTGGCTCTCCGCCGGGGAAGGCAATAGACGAAATAATAGAATCACTCTACCACTGGTCTGGTACAGACCGGCTTCAGGATGACCTGACACTGATTGTTGTCGACATCAACGGGTAAACTGAAGACGTTCACTCATCCCTGATCCCGCATAGGGTCACAGCCCCCCGGGGACTTACTTTTGTTTCGCCACAAAAGTAAGCAAAAAGCCGCTCGCTCAGGCGCCGCGAGGGGCTTGCCCCTTATTTGCCGGGGAGGCTTACTTCATATATTCCTGAACTTTCCGGCTTTGTGTAACCAAAGGTAAAATTTACTGGTAGGTCTTCTTGCTTTCAATGAGCTGATTCTGTACGGGCTCGAGAGTAGCCCTTCGGGCTGCCGAGCCCGGTGCAACTTCTTACCCCCCTCTTCTTTCTTCTACTTTTAGAGTAAAACGTCAGTCAGTAACTTCAGTGTGACAAAACGATAATTCCTGCTAAAAACAACCAGTATCTTGACGATGAGCCCTCTCCTTTTTTTAATTCTTAATGGGAGACGCCAGGAAGGAAGCCTCAGTGCCGGGCGCGGACAGGATGTCCAAAAAGCGCCCGGCTGCGCGCGCCGAAGGCGGGATGAGGGCATTAAGCTGAAGAAGTAGGCTCAGGTCAGCCCCCCCCGGTGGGGGGCTTAAGAACAACTAATAAGAAATTTCAGCCAGTTCACTGACCAGCCTTTCTGTTGCGTCCCATCCCAGGCAGGGATCGGTAATGGATTTACCGAACTCGTTGCCATTGGGGCCCTGGGAGCCTTCAAGGAGGTAGCTCTCAATCATGAATCCCTTTACCATTCCCTTCAGGACATGGGAATGATTCCTGCTCTGCATCACCTCCTCGGCGATACGGGGCTGTTCACTGAAATCCTTTCCCGAGTTTGAATGATTCGTATCGATGATGATGCTTGGATTTTTCAGGTCACGTTCCTGGTACATCTCCGCCACCTTGATCAGGTCTTCATAATGATAATTGGGAATGTGTCGACCCTCCCTGTCAACAGCGCCGCGCAGAACCGCGTGGGCCAGTTCATTACCTGAAGTTTCCACCTCCCATTTATTGTAGAGAAAAACATGGGGCACCTGGGCGGCATAGATTGAATCGAGCATAACCTTGATGTCTCCAGCGGTGGGATTTTTCATGCCCACGGGGATGTCAAGGCCGCTGACGGTAAGGCGATGCTGCTGGTTCTCAACGGATCGGGCCCCGATAGCGACATAGGAAAGAAGGTCTTCGAGATAGGGATAATTGCCGGGATAGAGCATCTCGTCAGCGGGACTGAGATGTGATTCTGACAGGGCCCGGATATGCATCTGCCTGATGGCCCGCAGTCCCCTGGCGATGTTTGTTGCCTTCTGGTGGTCAGGCTGGTGAAACATTCCCTTGTATCCCCTGCCGGTGGTTCTGGGCTTGTTCGTATAGATCCTGGGAACAAGAAGAACCCTCTCCTTTACCTTTTCCTGGAGGCGGGAAAGGCGAACAACATATTCAACAACGGCATCCTCGTTATGGGCGGAACAGGGTCCGATAATAAGAAGAAGCCTGTTATCGCGGCCGATAAAAATGTTTTTGATTTCTTCGTCACGCTTCGCCTTGACCTTTTTCAGGTCCTCTGGCAGGGGTTGTTCCCGGAGGATTTCATCTACGGAGGGTAACTTACACTTGTATGTAAAACTCATTCCTGTACCTCATGCTTTTATTTATTAACACTCCCTGCCCCCTCCTACCTGTATGGGGACAGCAGAGGGCATGAGGATATGTCAGCTGCTAAAATACTCCACTGCGTTTGTAAATATGCTGAAACCGTCTGAAAGTTCGGGTATGACACGGCCTTCGCGGGCATACTTCTCTTTCAGGAAAGTCCAGTCATCACGCTGGCTGAAAAACATGCCTCGCTCAGGATGAGGCATCATTCCCATGATACGTCCGCTCCTGTCACTGATGGCGGCGATATCAGACATGGCGCCATTGGGATTAAAGGGAAACTCATTCTCTGCGGGAGAACCGTCAGGCTTCACGTACCGCATTGAAACCATGCCCATCTCCTCGATCTTTGCAAGGGTTGTCTCGTCGGTGACAAAGTTACCTTCACCGTGGGCAACGGGGATATGCATGCTTTCAAGGCCGCGGGTAAAAACAGAAACAGCATTCTCTTCGATTTTGAGATCGACCCACCGGCACTGGTAGCGTGAAGAGGCATTGTGCTCAAGGGCCACCTCGGTTTTTCCGAAGGGTTTCTCAAAGGCGGGTAGTACGCCGATACTGGTCATCACCTGGAAACCGTTGCAGATACCGAGCATCAGGGTATCCCTTTCAATGAACCTCTGAAGTTCTTCAGAGAGATTGTTCTTTATCCTGTTGGCAAGGGCCTTTCCGCTTCCGGTATCATCACCATAGGAAAAACCGCCGGGAAACATGAAAATTTCAGTATTGTCGAGACGGGAGGGATCCTCAATGAGGTCATTGATATGTACAATTTCCGCAAGGGCTCCCGCCTTCTCGAAGGCGTAACGGGTTTCGTCATCACAGTTGATACCGTAGCCGGTAAGTACTAATGTGCGGGGTTTTGCCATTTACTCTTCCTTTAGAATCCTTCAAAGACACCCTTGTATGCAGACATCAGTGATCCAAGATCGATGTCAACAATAGAGGCGCCCTTATGATTTACCACAACTTTTTTCTTTTCAGTGACCTTCCCGACTTTGTTAAAAGGAAGGGAGGCGAATTCCTTTTCAAAATCGTCTTTCAGTGCCGGGTTCACGGAAACAAGAAACCGTCCCTGGCTCTCACTATAGAGAAGTGTATCAGGCCGGGTCACGTCACGAACCGGCACGCTGTCCAGTTCGATATCACAGCCGAGTTCCCCCCCCAGTGCTGATTTCGCAAGGGCAACGCCAAGGCCGCCCCTTTCAAGGCTTATACTGCTGGCGATAAGTCCCTTCCTCATGGCGCCGTGAAAGGTACGGTAGAGGGTGCTGAATTTTTCCGAATCCACGCGGGGTATATTGTTGCCGAGGTATTTACTTCCCCCCCGGCTCTCCCCGATATCGGCGAGGTACTCACTGCCCCCGGCCTCGGTCCTGACCAAGGCCGTCACCCGAGCGGCTGGACTGCTCGGTCTCACCCAGAACATAAACCAGGTCACCGGCGCATTTGAAATCAAGGGTCTGGCATGACATCCTGTCTTCCACAACACCGATTGAAGACACCAGCAGCGTGGGAGGGATAGAAATCATCACCTCGTTAAAATCCTCATCATAGCCCCTGAAGTCATTGAACATACTGTCCTTGCCGCTGACAAAGGGGGTCCCGTAGGCAACGGAATAATCATAACAGGCCTGTGCCGCCGCCTTGAGCTGCCCCAGGCGCTCGGGATTATTTGAATCACACCAGCAGAAATTATCCAGCAGGGCCATGTGATCAAGATCGCCCCCTGCTGAAACGGCATTACGAATGGCGGTGTCAATGGAACAGGCCGCCATCCAGTAGGTATCGATGTCACTGTAGGAAGGATAAAGCCCCTGTGAGAGGACCACTCCCCGCGGGGAGTCGAAGACCGGCTGTATCACGGAAACATTGCTGTTGACTTTTCCCTTTCCCTGCAGTGGTTTTATCAGTGAGTTGCCCTGCACCTCGTGGTCATACTGGCAGGTAATAAAATCAAAGCTTGCCGTATTCTGCCGCGCCATCATGTCGGTAAAAACTTTGTTCATGTCAGAAGGAACATCAAAGGAGGGATGACTCCGGTCAACACGGGTATAGGTGGTGGTCAGTTCCTTTTTCGGGAGACCGTCATGGAGAAAATCCATGTCGAGATCGAATATCTTTTCCCCGTGATAGGTCACCACGGCGCGGTCAGTCTCGTTAAAACGGCCAATGACCGATGCCTCTACACCGCGCCGCTCCATGAGGTCAAGAAAGGCGGAAAGTTTATCATCCGCTATGGAAAGGGTCATTCTCTCCTGTGACTCGCTCACCCATATCTGCCACGGCGAAAGGCCCGGGTACTTCAGGGGCACTCTATCGAGTTCACAGACGAATCCACCCGCTTCGCGGGCCATCTCCGCCACGGAACATGAAAGTCCCCCGGCGCCGTTGTCAGTAATCGAATTATAGAGTCCCATGTCACGGGCCTCTTTCACGACAGCGTCAGATAATTTCTTCTGGGTTATGGGATCACCAATCTGTACCGCCGTGGCGGGAGACCCGGAGTTGAGGGCCTCAGACGAAAAGGTGGCGCCGTGAATGCCATCGCGCCCCACACGGCCACCGATCATTACAATATTGTCACCGGGCATGGCCTTCTTCTGTACAGACGATTTCCCCTGCACTTCACGGGGAATAAGGCCCACGGTGCCCACAAAGACAAGGGGCTTGCCCTTGTAGCGTTCATCAAAATAGACAAAACCCTGCGGAGTGGGAATACCCGAGGTGTTCCCCCCCACGTTTACACCGTGAATGACTCCCTCCATGATTCTCCGGGGAGAGAGAAGTTTTGTTGACCTGTCACGGTCACGATAGAGGGGGCTTTTATCAAAGGGATCGGCAAAACAGAAACCGTAACGGTTTGCAACGGGACGGGAGGCCATACCGAAACCGATGGCGTCCCGGTTGACCCCGACGATACCGGTAATGGAACCCCCAAAGGGATCAAGGGCACTGGGGCTGTTATGGGTTTCCACCTTGTCGGCAACAACCCAGTTCTCGTCAAAGACGATACCACCGGCATTGTCGGTAAAAACAGAAACACAGAAATCTTTTTCACCCTTTTCGCGTCGCACGCGAATAGTCGCTTCCTTGATATATTCCTTGTAGATGCCTTCATCAATATCATCTATTTTCGCGGCAAAAATTGTATGTTTGCAGTGTTCACTCCAGGTCTGGGCAATTGACTCAAGTTCTATGTCAGTGGGATTGCGCTTTTCTCTTTCAGTAAAGTAGTCCTTTATGACATTCATGGAAAGCATATCCAGGGCAAGGGGACCGCGGCGCGTGCCATCGGTATCGGCAATCCCCTCTTTGCCGATACGGGAGAGTTCTTCTTCAGGCACATCGAGCTTCACCTCGTCAGCCTCGGCGCGTTCATGAATGGAAACAACGGGCAGAACACGTCCCATGCCCCCCTTCTGCCAGTACTCCTCCGCGGTGAGTATGGTAATACGCTGAATCAGGGGATTGTAGAGTTCCGCGGCGATTGCATCGATCTGGCCGGGGTCATCGAGCTTGAAAAAATAGGTCACCGAGGAAAAAACAGACTTTTCATGGTCAAGTGATTTCTTCAGCAGGTCTTCTATCGATTCCCGTACCGTGTGTGAAACATTATCGGTAACACCGGGAAGAAAGCCGACTTCTAATGCGTGGGTGAATTCACCAGGATTACAGGGCTCGTTTATCCTGTAGTCCTGCGTGACAGGCTGAAGCAGTGACCGGGCGATACGGGCGGCTTCGTCTTCGGAGATATCACCATTGACCAGGTAATTGTCCGTAATACAGGCGTTGGAAACAGTGAAACCGAGGGATTTCAGTTTCTTCTGAATGGCTTGTCCGCGATTGTCATGACTGGTATGAAAAATTTCAATGCGGTATCGGGCTGATTCCATGTATAACTCCTCGACTCTCTTTAAAGGCCCCGCGGGGGACAACTTCCTGCATTCTACACCTTACAACAAACCTTTTCTATCAAAAAAGGTTCAAAGCCCGGCGCCGGGTCTGTTTACCAGAGGTCTTTGTGTTAAAAAAGGGGGGTAAATTGTCCACTCTTTTTCGCTGCAATTGCGTATTTTTAACCTGCACTTAAAATATCATGAATTATTTTTTCATAGGGGGAAGTTTACCCGCTTTTAACCCCGTACAATTAACAATTGACATAAAAATTCATCTCCCCGAGACTTTTCACATTCACTGGTGCGGCCCCTGTCCGCTTAAGAGGTAAAAATGATACGCATATCCATTCCCGGGTCCGAAGATCTTGCCCTTGACCACCTCGTCCTCGACTACAACGGCACCCTCGCCCTTGACGGGCAGCCTCTTGCAGGTGTGATGGAAGTTATCGACCGCCTGGGCCAGAAAATCGCCGTACATGTTATCACCGCCGACACCTTCGGGACAGTTGAAGATATCTTTACCGGCCATGCATGCCGGGTTCATATCATTGAAAAAAAGAACCAGGACAGGGCCAAGCTGGCATACGTGCAAGAGCTGGGCTGTGAGAAAACAGCCTGTATCGGCAACGGAAGAAACGACTGCCTCATGCTCGAAGCATCTGCCCTGGGAATGGCGGTCATCCTCCGTGAGGGGGCCTTCGCGCCTACCCTTGCATCAGCTGACCTGGTTTTTACCTCCATCATTGATGCCCTTGAAATTCTCGAGAATCCCCTGCGCCTCGCGGCGACCCTGAGAAACTGAAATTGGCACCCTTAGGGAACACACATTTACACCTTTCTCAGGGAGGAGTATATCCATAACAGAAAAAGAACAGAACCGGTCATTGCCAGGGAACCGTGAATACCCGCAGTATCGGCAATATACCCCGCAAGGGGAGAAAGAACAAGTATCCCCACAGATTTTGACTGCGACTCCACGGAGAGTACCGTGGCCTGTTCCTCAGCGCGGGCATGGTCATCATAGTGTGAAACCTGCAGGGGGCGCCATATATTATGAACAACATAAAATAAAACAAATCCCGCGATGGGAAGAGCATATATATCAAAATAAAGCCCTGCTGCTGAAACAAGGAGAAGAGCCGAGGCGAGAAGGGTAAGCTTCGCCGTTGCCTGTTTTCCTGCCCTTTCATCGACAAGATGTGCCTTTTTTGAAGCCGATGATGAAAGCATGTGAAGCAGAAAGTAAACGGCCCCCACCAGGATCGCGGTCCTCTCCCTTTCGGGAAGGGCAATGGCTGCACCCAGGACAAGGGCCTGGGCCTTGATAACGGGCTGAAGAAAGTCCCGTGAAACCCTGAAGGCCCCTTCGAATCCCGTTGATTCGACAATGAGTTTTTTCAGGGCACCATTTTTTAAAACATTCCTCAGGGTTGAAAAAAGATGGCCGAATACCTTTTTCAGGACAGACCCTTCTGTCTCTTTCTTTACATTCAGGTATGACGGGTAGTGCGCCATGTTCCAGATACCAACAAGATAGGGAACAATGGAAAGGATAAAAATCCACCGGTATCCCCCGGAAACAAAAACGATGAGAGTGGAAATAACAACAGAAAGGGCGCTTCCCTTTTTCGACCATGACCGGGTGTACCCGTACACTTTTGTCTTTTCCGCTGTCCGTCCCTGTTTCTGAAGCCACTGAAAAATCATCGCCTTATGGGTCCCTGTCCTGAAGGCCTCTCCTATTGAAAAAAAGAAGAGTGCGGGAAAGAGGAGATAAAAACCTGGAGCGGCCGCGAAAAGTATAAATGAGAGGATATAGGCAGCCAGGGAGAGAATCATGGTGGTCTTTTTGCCATAGACATCCGCCAGTGCCCCGCTGGGAACATCAGGTTGATCCAGAGTGCCCTGAAGGAGACAAGAACCCCCACCTGGAGAAAGCTCAAACCAAGGCTGAGAAAAAACAGGATGAGAAAGGGCTCAAAAAACTGGAGATTTTTTAAAAACCCGTAGAGGGAAAAACGGCTTATCATTTGCATAGTGTTACTCTATTTCGCTGCCATGGTTTCTTCAGAAATTTTTAAAAGGTAAAAATTCCACCGGGTTCACCTGCTGTTAAACTTCCCCCCGAACCCTTCTTTTTCAAGGTACAGGATAAGAGAAAATGCCGTCCAGTCCTTTTACATGTTCTTCGCAAAAAGAAGAGTCATTAAAAAAAAAATTCCCTGTCTCCAAAAAAATTATGAAAAGAAATTTGACATATTCGATTATTTCTGATAGGCACGAATAACAGGCACAATTAAACAGACAACAACAAACCGTTTATTTGAACGTTCCAGGGTATGCTCAAATATCAACTAACGTCTTTTTAAAAGTGCGGCCTGAATTTTTTAGTATTTAAAATCATACAATTTTGGGGGTATACATGCTTGAAGCACTACTTAAACTGGGGAGAAGCCTGCCGGTTGTCAGCATTTTTGCCGAAAAGGCCTACACTCAATTATTGATAAAAGACTGGATCGGAACGCTGAGAGAAGCGCGTCTCGATGATGTTCTCGTTTCATACGAAGGAGAAGAACTCGACAGGAAACTCGAAGAAAAGGCACAGCATGAGTGGGTCATGAAACTGGAAAAATGGCTCCGTGAAGAGGACATCACTGTCTTTGACGGCACAAAGAACAAAGCCATTGAAGACATGAAAAATGCCATGTACCTTAACGTAATGGACAGGAAAAAAATCAGTAGAAGTATTTACCGGGTTACTGAATACACCACTGGCTGCTCCCGGAGATTCGGATTTGCTCCTGCTTTTGAAACAGAATTTAATCAGGGGGTAACGGGCAGCCTCTTGCTCTCAGACTGTTCAACGAGAATGACCCCGTCCTCTTTATAGGTTTTCAAAAGAAAGTGAGATACCGTGGACTGGACCCCCTTGATGGTGGCGAGTTTTTCAGAGACGAACTGGGCCACCTCTCGCAGGGTTTCCCCCTCCACCTGAACGAGAAGGTCATATCCACCGGAAAGCAGTGAGAGAGATGAAACTTCGGGGAAACGGTAAATCGATTCAGCTACCGCGTCAAAGCCCACCTTTCTTTCAGGGGCAACCTTTACCTCGATAAGGGCACGGACTGTGTTGTGCCTGACCCTCTGCCAGTTTACTGACGCCTTGTAGCCGACGATAATATTGTCATTCTCGAGTTTCTTGATCCGTTTTTCAACTTCCCCGGCAGATATATTGAGCTGTCGTGAAATATCTTCAATGCTGATGCGCCCGTCATGGGCAATAATATCAAGGAGATTTTCTCCGGTTTCATCGATCTTATAAGGTTTCATTGTTCACCTTCCACCTTTATATTTTTAAAAATTTTGGACTTCCCGATTTTATGGGAATACTCTTTAAATCCAGCCCCTCACCCCCCGGGGGATGGGGGAGAAAATCACTCTGATTTTATTATTTTCGTAAACTTTCGAAATGAGCCAAAAATATCATGCCTGGCCACTGTTTTTTACCAGGCACTCAACATAATCGATAACCGCCGCCTGCCAGTGCCCTGGTTCTGTATGAAAACGTTTACAATATTTCGTCGTATCCAGTAAAGCCCTGCGAAGCCGCTCCGCTCCCAGGGGGATATCTTTCATATCTCTCTCTTCAAACTGCGGCACCTCTTCTATAAGGCCCTGGGCCTTCATTTCCGCCGCCATGAAGACCGCAACCTCGACGGGTGAGGCTTCACCCTGGTATGAAAAATGATATAGCCCTTCTGCCCTCTGGTCAAGGAGTCGAGCCATACATTCTGCCAGTCCCCTGACAGATGTAAGAGATATTTTACCTTCAGGAAGGGTTATCTGCGAAGAACGGTTACCGGGAGCTAAATAGCGCCATGTATCATAATCCCCGAAACCAAGAACACCCCCGGTACGCAAAATAGAACAGGGAAGGCCCGACTCAAGAAGACAGCGTTCTGCGAGATAACAGGCGTCACCGAAAACCGAAACCGGGTCAGGTTTATCATCTTCTTTGAAAGGCCGCTTCGTCTCATTACTGAAGACAGCAACACTGCTCAAAAAAATAATGAAAAGTTCATTCTTTTCAGCAGACTCTCCCACTGCGGCAACCGCTTTTGCAACAGTACTGCTGATCTCACTGTAAGCCCGTTCACGATGAATTTCATAAAAATCGAGATCAAAAGAGGGGGGAAGAATCATCAGGATATGATCTTCCTGTGGGGGAAGATGCGACAGGTCATCAATGAATTCAGCCCCCTGGAGCAGGGGGTGACTCCTCACCAGGGCCTCAGCAAGGGGAGTCGGTGATCCATAAAAAAAAATCATGCCCCTCCCCCCGGCAGCCGGTTATGGCCGACGGTAGCCGAGCTCCATTGCAGACGCATCAAGCCAGGTGGTAACCAGATTTTCAACTGTAAGGTCATAGCGTGATTCTTCCTGCATTTTTGGTATACGCAGAGTCTTTATGTACCCCTTGCATTTATCACAATAATCGACCCGATAGGGAGAATCATCTGATACGCTGAGATACCCCAGTGTTTCAGTATCAGTATTCTCACAAATGGCACAGGTGACCCGGGGAAAGTACCACTCATATTCACAGATACCGCAATGCAGCATACGGCGATTGTCCCTGGCCTCAATGATCTTACCCATGTCAGCAAGATAACCGCAAAAAGGACATACCGGGGCAAGCCATTCATCAGTATCGACCCCTTCCATTGATGACGCCGAAACAAGAGACATGAGGGGTTTCACCCAGTTCACCAGGATAAAAATATACTCATCAAGACCGATTTTCATCTCTTCAGCCGCCTGCCCAAGCTTTTCTGTATCATGCATAAAAAGAAAAGCAATTGAAGAGGCAAGATGGTCCCACCGATCTTCAACAGCATCGGCTATATACTGCGTGTTGATGCCGGGATGATATTTTTCGATTATCCCGAGAAGGCCCGTAATATCTTTCTTTAATTCTTCCTGCACTTCTCCTTCAAAAGAGAGCTTTTCTGGATCAAGGGCGGGAAAAGCCGTTATATCAATGTTTGAGCTGAAATCAGCTCCCGTTCCCGAGGTAATTCTCTCTTTCTGAAATGCAAAGAGATCTTCATAGAAATCAGCCATTTCCTGGCTCAGGTAGCCCTCGCGAACGGTTTCGTCCTTCAGCCTGCTAAAATAAAGTGTATGATCAGGCATTAACTATCTTTTTTATCGTTGTCTTCGTCACCGGAAATCGATTTCTTGAATTCCCGGATTCCGCCGCCGATATCCTTGGCAATTTTAGGGATCTTGTTTGCCCCGAAAAGCACAAGAATTATTAAAAATATTATTACCAGTTCAGGAACGCCCAGTCCACCAATCATTTTGGTACCTCCAGATATTATAAACCCTTTCCTGTGAGAAAACTTTCACATTCGTTAGTTTCATTTTTACGCCATAAATAGAAAAAGGCAGGGACAAAAACAGACCTTTCCTTGGCTAAACCATAGAGTTCCACTATTGCTGCTTTTGTCAAATTAAATTTCTATCAGTTGGCGGAAGTAAAGCGGATATCCCGTGTATCCAGGTCTTCGAAAAACCTGGCGTTATCATACTCCCTGTCAATTTTCCGTGTACGCTTTTTAATATTAAGCACCGTTCCGGGATAAATACGGTTATACACAATAATATAGGGTTCGCGTTCCAGTTTCAACTTTTCTGAAACTTCCTGACTTTTTTCCTGAAGATTTTTGAGTTCCCTGTTGCCGCTGTTGAGCTCCTGCAGCAGGGAAAGACACGCCTTTTTCTTGACCGGGGGTAAAATGGCTATATATTTCTTCGGGTCCTCAAAGACCCCCTCCCCGAAACTTGTTTTCAGTTTTCTGATAATTTCGGCAACCTCTTCACGACGAAGGCTCATCTCTTTGCGTATTGCATTGAGTTCTTTCTCGATCTGGAGGTTTCTTCCCACACTGATAATGGTAGGGGTTTCTGTTTTGGCCCCCACAATCTTGGCCTCAACATCATAGAGTGCTGTTACTTCCCCCCCTGTAATCTTACCTGTCTTTGCGGTCACACTTATCCGGTTATTTGAAAATACATTGGAGTTTATGATGGAATCTTCTATAATGACATCCCCTGCTGCCTCGACACTGGCATTGAGTAGATACTTTGTTCGAAGTTCACCGCCGCACACAATCTTGACAGACTCTTTGCCTACCACCCCCATGCCGATGACAACATCACCCCCCGCTTCAATATAGGCGTCTTCAACACTGTTTTTAACGGAAATGTCACCCTTTGCCTTGATCTGAAAGCCGGGAAGTACTGACCCTGTAACCTCTACACTGCCGTTGAACTCAATATTTCCCGTTTCATAATCAACGTCGCCATTGATAACCACCGTCTCAAGTACAGAAACCTTGCGCTGCACCACCTTGAGTACGCCGTCAATACCAGCAAGAAAAATAGATTCGTCATGTCCTGACTGAACGATGTTTTCTCCTTTACGATAACCATCATTTGCTTCCATTTCAGCGGCAATGATGTTGCCGTATACATCCATCCCGTCCTCTGGCTTTACCGGGGGAATTCTCTCGAGAATTTCCTGACCCTTGAAAACCTGCACAACCGCACCGACTTCTCTGAAATCGATACGGCCGTCTGACCGCAGTTCTCCGGCTTTCTTTTCGAACTCCAGCAGAGGCATAAAGGTCTCTTCACGGCCATTGACAGGCGCCTTTCCTTTAGCCACGAGAATACGCGACAGTTTCTTTTCAGAAGGATTAATCTTCTCAAGCTGGGCATTGATATTCTTTTCACCGACACCTGCGAGTATTTGATAACTGTGCAGGTATTCCTGTATCTCCGAGGCAGTGGGAATTTTGTTCTGCCCCGTGGGGAAAATATTATAATAGACCTTCAGCTTGTCGCGGGTCATGGTATGGCCCGGGAGAAGCTTTAGAACTCCCTGGTTAAAGGTTATGAAACCGTATTCAGAGGCCTTGTATGCCCCTGCGGTTTCGTCAAAATAGACCCCTTCTCCCGCCTTGATGGAACGATAATTCGCGACCTTGTAGTAATCATATCCGGGATCAATCCGTGTTGCCACCTGGTCATCTGAATCAACGTTAATAACACGGGCGACAATTTCCGCCCGGCCGGCAAAGTTATGGGGAGAAGAAAGATGAACCTTCGACTCACCTGTATCGGTATTCGTTTTCACGAACATCTTTGTCACTGTCGGGTCGAAATAAAATATTATCTTTTTCATTATCAGCTCTTTAACCGCCCATCTGAATAGTACATCAACACAGGCAGGATGTAAAGACTTTATCTCTTCAGAAAAAAGCTACCTGCTCCTGTTTTTAACATCGTACAATACAGATTTATAGTTGATTAAAAAATATCCGGCTTTCTCAATTCAATAAGATGGTGAAGGAAGTCATCACTCACTCTCCTTATCTTTCTCACGATAAAAAACGGCAATATTACCGATTATGAAAACAAGTCTGCTGCCGGTTTTCTCCTCGAGCTCTTTTGCAAGGACCTGGCGGTCTTCCTTGTATTCAATAAATTTTACCTTGATCAGTTCATGATCATCAAGGGCCTTCTCCATTGCTTCGACCAGGTTACCGGTGAGGCCCTTTTGTCCTACCATGACAACGGGTTTTAGGTGATGTGCACGCGCCTTCAATTCACGAATGAAAGCTGCTGAAAAATCTGTCATTTTCTACTCCGGTTATTATTGTTTATCACGCTATATCGATTAACATCAGGGTCATATCGTCTGAACGCAGGTCTGTCCCGGCGAATAAATCAACACGGGCGATTATCTCTTCCACAGCTTCCCCCGGGGGATTCTGTGCCGTTTCAATGAGAAGTTCCCTGAGGCGCTCGCTTCCGAAAAGTTCATGCTCATGGTTCTCAGCCTCGATAATGCCATCAGTAAAAAGCACAATTCGATCACCAGGGAAAATTTTTTCACGTAGAGAAGAGGTGGATATTTCCTCATGCCACCCCAGGGCCCCTCCCCTTACGTAAAGTTCACGGCATTCTGCTTTTTCCCGGGACACCATGTAGGCAGGAAAATGGCCCGCGTTACTGTAAATCAGCTCCATCTCTTCGAGATTAAATGAACAGACAGCAGCGGTCACGAAATGAGAAAGAACGGCATGATTAAAAACCGCCGTGTTGAGGCGGTGCAGAACAGCCTCATCATGTATATCCCGTCCCTGTGTCAGCCTGAATGCATTTCGCGTAATAAGCGCAAGAAAAGCGGAGGCGACACCATGCCCTGAAACATCTGCAATGATACAGCGGAGCCCCTTTTCTGTGGAATAATAGTCGAAAAAATCACCCCCCACCTTGTCCATGGAAATACAGCGTGCCGCGATAGTGACACCCCTGATACTGAGATCATTGTCAGGTATCAGCCTTCCATGGATCATGCGGGCAATCTCGAGTTCGCTCTCGATGGTCTCGTTGCGTTCCTTGAGCTCCCGGGTTCTCTCCTGCACCTTCAGTTCAAGGTTTTCAATAGCGCGCCTTTCTATCTGCCGTACCAGTGAATACTGTTCAGCCATAAAGACAGAAAGAAAAAGAATCATTGCGGGAAGCCCCACTTTCAAATAATCAAAATCCGGTATTATCGTATAGGCACGCAGAACTTCCAGGAAAACGGAAACAAGTAAGATCCCCATGCCCATGTTTACCAGAATGAGCTCACGGCGTGATTTCATCAAAGCCTGGATGATATTTTTACCACTCAGGATTACAATATAAATAATGGTACCATGCAAAATCATCCGGGGCACCAGCCAGAGACGTATGTCCTTAAAAATAAGAACATTGATCACCGCAAAGGTAACAATGACAAAAATGATCTTATCCATCACTGATACAGCCTGGCGGTAAAGCAGTCTCAAAAGAAATATTAAAACGACAGCCCCTGTCAGAGCAATTATATACTGGGAAAGATGAAAGGGAAAAAATGAATCGGTAAAAAGGTATTTTATCTGACCAATACAAAAGAGGTACCCGCCTATGAACAGGGAAAAAAATGAAAAATATCGCTGCTGCCGCGACAGAAAGGTGGGAAGACGGGAAAATACAAGAAAAAAGAGAGCTATGAAGAGATAGAGACTGATAAAAAAAGCCTCTGAAATGTAAGAATAAACAACCTCACGACTCATGAGTTCTGTAGGGCCGACCCTGTACCGCCCCCAGATCATTCCAAAGGAATCATTCAGGTAACCACGCACACGCACGGCAAGGGTATTTACCCCTCTCTCGTTAATGAGATATCCCGGAAGTTGATAGTAGCGCATGCGGTCAAAGGCATGTACGGATGTATCGGAAATTGAACCGGTGGCGCCTATTTTGACCCCGTTAAAATAGACCTCGTCACTGTCACAAATTTTTCCAAGCATAAAAATAAATGATTTACGGGAAGCTCCGCGTTCAAACTTGAGACGCACCCTGTACCATGCCACACCGCGGTATGCAAGATTTATGTCAAAGAGGTTCCCCGGTACCGGGGCCAGTTTCCAGTTACGGTCATAGTAGAGAGATTTCGCGTAAACCATGGAATCCCGAAACTTGACTTTCCAGTTTCCCTCGAGGGAAACAATCTTTTCATTACTGACGACAAAAATACCCGCTTTTTCAGAAGGGTTTTCTCCCACAGCATAACCGGGGAGGAGAAAAATCAGAAAGAAAATGTAGAATAGTGAGAAAAAAATTCTTTTCATTTATACGAGCCCGCGTATTTTTAACCTGATTTATACTCATTACTGGTTCTTAAAAAGTCAAGCTATTAAGATATTTTTGATGCTGGTACTGGTTGATAACATGAAAAATTTATTTTCTTCTCCCTGTCTCATTATTCTGCTTCTTTCATGCATCATGACAGGAGTGCCCGAAATCAAATATTCGTCAGCAGAGACCTCCCTGTTGACATGGGGATACTGCTACCACGCCGCCCCCCTTTCAGGGGGCTACCTTGATAAAAACAGGGCGTCACTCCAGGTCATTGCTGTTACAGGGTACCGCCTCGACGCGAAGGGCCGCCTGCGGCAGCATGGCAGGAAGTTTACGCGAACTCTCATGAAACGATGCGGCAGTACAGGCATTACGGTCTATCCCGTTATCTCCTTTGCTTCACCCGCCGCGGGAACGCGCCTTCTCACCAGTGGGAAGTCAGCACACCGTGCCGTGAAAAGTATCAGCAGACTGGTCTCCTCCGGGGCGGAGGGCATTCATCTCGACTTTGAGTATCTTCCCCCCCGGTATGCCCCTCACCTGGAGAGATTTCTGAAAAAACTGCGAAAAGAACTTCCCCGCATACACCTCTCCATGGCCCTCTTTCCACGGGTTGACTTTCCCCGGAAATGGTCTGCCTTTCACGACCTTCCCCGCATTGCCCCCCTCATTGATGAAGCGGTGATCATGTGCTACGATTATCACCGTGCAGGGTCCGCCCCCGGGCCGGTCACCTCGGTTTCCTGGGCCGAAAAAAACATCCGTCACTACCTGAAACATTTCAGCCCCCGCAGCCTCTGGCTCGGCATACCCGCCTACGGCTATATCTGGCCCCCGAAAAAAAGAGGCCGCGTTATCACACCGGCGTCACTCGGGCGCTGCCGGACATGTTTACGCCGGCGTGACAAAAAATCCGGCACCCTGAAAATCATAAGAAACCGCCGCGGAAAGAGAGAAACAGGATATCTTTCTGATGCCTGTACCCGCAGAAAACTGAAAAGCCTTGCCCGCCGCTACCGCCTTAAGGGTACCGCGCTCTGGCGCCTGGGCCTGGAAGAACCGGGAACACTTTAAACATATTCTAAAAAAAGATTAATGCTTTCACGTAACACGCCGATATTTTTAATGTGACATAATCAGACCGGGACTGACCGGGAGAAGAGGAGACATCAATGAAGAAGGCAAAAAAACCGGCAAAGAGTTTTCGCGAATTACTTGAAAAATACCTTGAAATAAAGGGGCTCGATATCGTGGTGGTACTGCAGGACGGAACCGAGGTTGAACTCTACAAGAACCGTGAGCTCATCGATGATGTGATCATAACCCTCGAAAAGGGAAAAGAAGAAAAACGCATCCCCATCGAATCAATAAAATCAGTAGACATGTTTGCAGCCTGATTGTTATCCGGGGCATCTTCCCGGGACGCCCCGGCAGGGCCTTTCGCCGCGCAGGCAGGCCCCGGCGGGACCATTTTTTCAGAAAGGCATTTACCTGTTACGGGCCAGTTCCCG
>CAZHNW010000025.1:0-42338 GCA_964534225.1 uncultured Leptospirales bacterium
ATACGCCCCGAGGAGGCATTAAGGGTGAGGGACGATGTTATCATGGCAACGGGACGGTCGGATTACCCAAACCAGGTCAACAATGTTCTCGGTTTTCCTTTTATTTTTCGGGGTGCCCTTGATGTACGTGCCTCTGATGTCAACAGTGACATGAAGGTCGCCGCGGCGCGTGCCCTGGCAGGCCTGGCACGGCAGGAAGTACCTGATTATATCCTTCAAGCATATAACCTGGAAAGCCTGAATTTTGGGAGTGACTACTTGATACCAAAACCCTTTGACAGCAGGGTCTATTATGAAGTATCAACCGCTGTTGCTGAAACCGCGGTGACAAGCGGTGTTGCACGCATACCCTTTCCCGGCAGGGATGCCTATATTGCGGGCCTTGAAAAGAGATACCGTGAACGGATGCAGCGATTCATGCCGGGGTAATAATTTCTTTCTTCTTGACAGGGAGAATGCGGGGCGGTAATCTAAGGACATCTCGAAAGCAGGACTGATCAATGCCCGGTTATTATACTCACCAGCGCATTTTTATTGATGCCTATACACATCTTACCGAAAAGAAGAGAAAAAGTCCTGCCACAGCATCGGCGGCGGCACTTCTCGGTTCAAAAGAATTTTTTCATGCCGCCCTTTTTGGCCTAATCGGGCCAAACCTTTTTGATTTTATTCCCCGTCGCAGCAGGCGTATTGTGATGGGGCATGAGCTTTCTTTTATTCTTCACAATGGCCGGTCTTTCGACCAGGTTCACGCCATGCTTGACCATCTCTATGAATACAGGGACAAGAACAGTTACTGGGCCGCCATGCAGCGGGCATGCTTTCTTGGTTACAGTGCCCATCTCGTGGCAGATACCGTGTTTCATCCCTTCATCTATTACTGGTCCGGTTTCCCTGATACCCTCAGCCGCAGGGAGATGTATTCTTACCGTGAACAGAACCTTCTCTTTACCTATAACATTGATAACTATTATCTTCACCGCGATGAGCGGCGTGAAGATTTGATTACTTCACCGGAGAAAATACTTCCTTTTTATCATAAAGGCCGAAGGGGGGGGCTGCACCCCTCACTGAAGGATTTTATCATCAGATCCATTCAGGATTCAATGCCTGAGTATACAGGCATGATCGCCCGTACCGGGAGGATTGCTGAACAGGAACGCTTTGACTCTGTTTTCAGCTGGCTTGATTTTCTTCCTTTTTTCTGGAAAAGGGCCATGAAACTGCAGAGGAGACATGAGGGTAAGATTGCCAGCCTCCTGAAAGAGGTACGTATGAGAAAGCTCTTCTATTCTGATTTTATCATTCAGTATCCTCATCCGCGGTTTTTCAATGGGGACGCCCTGAACTTTCACCGCGACAGATGGAACTATCCCGCCGGCAGGCCCGGGTATCTTTATGAATCTGTGGAAGACCTGCGCAGGCAGGCTGTTGAATTCACTGTTGATGTGTGGGAAAAAGTGGAGACATCTCTTTTCGACAGCACAAAAAGGGAATACCCGCAGTATCTTCAGAATAACTGTTATACCGGTGTCAGGGACCAGGGCTACCGGGATATGCACCTCAAGAGCCCCCTGCGTATCCATGCATAGGCACCGGGTAAGCCCCGTGTGTCGATTTAACGCATCGATTTGAGAATAGAAAAGAAGTAGGCTTTTGACAGTTTTTTGATGGCATGTTCTGAGAGGTGTTTCAGGCGTGATGGTGATTCCTTTATTTTTTTATCCCCTGTTTTTTTTGCTGCAAAGCGAATAAAGTTCTGTGCTGCTATGCGGTGGGGATTTATAGAATTATAATTCATGTAACTGTACATGACGGAAAGGCCCAGAAAGGGTTTTGCGTAGATGGTGCTCATGAGTGAGAGCTCTTCGCCATTGACCTGGTCAAAATAGTTGTATGTGTTGTTGATAATTTTATGGGTCAGTTCATGGATAGCAAACATTTCCCATATTTCTTTATAGATATTTTTTTTCCCTGATGTGAAATATTTTTTCAAACAGTAAACGATATCTTCCGTGACACGGGAACCGACAAAGAAGAGCGTTCCCGGTCGAGCCCCCTTGATGATTCTTCGGGCAATGATGGCATCATTGCGAACCTCATCAACATTTATGTAAATCATGTTAAAGTAGAAGGTTGAATTGCTTGTTGAAAATTCATCGTAGTAGATGAAGGGTTGAACATTGTAGATGACTTCCCTGCTTGAGAGAAGGGGATGTTTAATGTCAACGGCGATTTTTTTGCCGTAGATGCAGTAATCGAGGGTAATACGGTTGCTTTCGCTGCTTTTGTTTTTTGAAAATTTAAGGATAATATTGTACCTGCCGAGTTTTTTTTCGAGGCGGGCAAGGTCTTTAGGGGTAAAGGTTTCCGGTTCAAGGTAGAGCTTCATGAGGCGAAGGGCAAGGGATTTGATATCTTTTCTCTGCAATGATTTGGTATAATTTCTGTAGGCCCGGATATGAAAGCCTTCGGATGCCATCAGTCTGGGTGGAATTGTGTCATTTTGGATAAGGTTTATAAAGTGAGGATTTTCATTAAAAAGGAGAACGATGTAGGCATAGAATTTCCCCTTTACGGTTTTAATATTAGCCGTTTCAGTACTTATGGGGTGCATGCCATATGACCGCGTACGCGCCTGGGAGGCATGGTCGGGAATAAAGGCAAGGCAGATCATAATAATAAGAGCTGTTTGTGCTGTTTTCATGATAGTCCCGGCTGGAATCTATTTTTGGTAACGATAAGGGCAAAGGTAGCAAAAATATCTTTCTTTGACAAATCATTTAACAACAGGAAATATAAAAATTTGTCCTTTTGTTCATATTCAGGTTCGCCGGTATTATTCGGGAGATGTATGCAGGAAGTTATAAAACTTTTTAGCGAACCAGGGCAATGCCTGCGATAAGAAAACCGATGAGAACGAGTAGAATGGCCGCTCCCAGGGCGATTACCAGGATCAGGGCCAGTTTCTGATGAGAATGAATCCAGCGGTAGGCAACGCTTTCCCGGTAGCGCTGAATGATACGAAATAGTCTCAGGAAACGCTCATAGTTTTTACTTCCCTGCTGCTGGTTCCTTTGTATGGACATACTTTAGCGCCTGTTTTGGTCTTTTTATAAGAAAAGAATTTTAACGGCGCCAGCCTTTCAGTTTATAAAGCTGCCGGTATGCGGGAGTTTCCCTTTTATCAAATGCAAGGATTGCCGCTTCATTGAAAAAGCAGTAATTTGTCCTGTAGGGGCTCAGGTGATAGGTGCGCACTACCAGTTTATTCTTTATCGTATAGATTTTTCCAGTTGCAGGGTTTATGCCCTTTTTAATGTTTTTGGGGACTTTTTTATAGAGATAGACATTTTTGCCCCATACATTTTTTTTCTGTTTGCCGCTTTTATCCTTATAGGCATACTTGAAGTTTTCGATTTCATCGGGAAAGACCTTGAAGTTTTTAATCCTTTTTTCAGGGGGCACAGGCCTGTCAAAGCTGGTCTGTGATTTTACATCAACTTCGAATGAGGCAATGGTAAAGATATAGAGTTCAATGGGATCGTCAGTGAGATTTTCTATAACCATTTCGATTTCAAGTAGTTCTCCCCGTCCCCTGACATCGAGACGGCGGTTAAAATAGATTTTACTGATTTTAAACTGGTCGTTGTATTTTGCCTGTACATATGCCCTTGAGGGAATGGGTGTTTTTCCCGAATTGTTACTGGTGTCGCCGGCGGGCTTTTTTTCCTGGGAAAAAAGAAAAACCGGTATAAGAAGAAAAATGAAAAGAATGTTTCGTATGCTCATGGTTCTCCCCGTTCAATAGCTGTTTCGTTGTGAATGTGCTGTTTCAAAGAAATTCTCTTTTAATAATCGGCGTCGGCGCAGGGGCAGTAAAGGATTTTTACAGGATAATGCGCTCGATGCCGCCATCACGTTTTACGTCCCTGATGAATTCTTTTTTCCAGTTTTTCCCGAGATA
This sequence comes from uncultured Leptospirales bacterium, assembly GCA_964534225.1. Taxonomy (GTDB): domain Bacteria; phylum Spirochaetota; class UBA4802; order UBA4802; family UBA5550; genus CAZHNW01. The sequence continues at coordinate 3,968 of CAZHNW010000025.1, forward strand.
GGTTTCTGCAAGGTATACGGCAAGGGATTTCCCCGTGACAGAAATCTTCCCCTGGATCCGGGAGAGGCCCTGGACGCAGCTGGGGCAGGTGGTCAGTACCTCTGTTTTCCCCTTTTTGCCGGTGGCCTTAAAAATGTTGGAGCCTTTTCGGCTTCTCAGTTCATTGGATATCTCCGGTGTGGAAAGGGCAAGAGTCCCTCCTTCGCCGCAACAGTTGGGTACATCAACAGGTATCTCTCCCAGAATATGCTTGAATGTCTCTTCAGGCCCCAGGGCTTTGAGAGGGGAATGGCAGGGGTCATGGTAGATGAGGGGCCTGCCGGGTTTTTTCCCATGGTAGAGGTTTTCCCGGGCGATAAATTCGTTTATATCGATAATTCCGCCATTGGCAAAAATATTTTCTATATGATATTTTGACAGCATTTCATAACAGGTGCCGCAGGAGACGATAATGTCCTTGATGTCCATGTAGCCCACGGTTTCAGCGATGCGGTGAAAGATGACGCGGTTTTCATAGCTTTTCATCTTTGCCTGTTTTACCTTGCCGTTGAAGAGGAGGGGGTATCCGCAGCAGAGATACTCCGGTGCCAGGACAACGCGCATGTCCGCACGGTAGAGAAGGGCCAGGGTTGCCATACTGATTTCCGGGAACATTCGTTCTGAACCGCAACCCGGGAAATAGACAACGCTTTTTTTGACAGCACGTTTCGGGTTGTTGAAGGCATAGAATATTTCACTTCCCTGCATCTTAAAGTGGTCGCGTACGGTTTTCTGCCCGGCGCGGGGCAGTGGTGATTTCAGGATGCCGCTAATCTTCGGCATCAGGATGTCGAGTATACGGGTAAAGGGGCGTGACAGGTAATGCCCCATCCTCTGGGCGGTGTAGCCCATGTTCAGGAGGAGTATCCTGAAAAAGTTGTTGGTCTTGAAACCCCGTCTCTTCAGGTAGAATAAAACGAACCAGGTGATTATTTTGAACTGTGAACGTTTTCTCTCTACGAGGAGTTCTTTGATGGCCAGGGTAACTTCCCCGAAATCGATATTAACAGGGCAGGGTACATAGCAGTTGTGACACCCCGTACAGTGGTCTGATATTTCTCGCAGCATTTTGAAGTTGCGGAAAGAGAGGGTGCTGGCTGTCTGGGCCTCGTAGAGGACTGCCTCGGTGATGAGGGATACCGCCAGGATCTTGTTGCGGGGGCTGTAGAACATGGTTCCCCCGGGAAAGTGGGTGTTGCAGACTTCCTTGCATTTGCCGCAGCGGACACAGGAGGCAATGGAGGTGGAGAGTTTCTCCAGGTCGGATGCCTCAAGGATGAAGGCTTCCATTTCGAGGAGGTTGAAACTTGGTGTATAGATACGGCTTGGGGGGAAGTCACGGCTCAGTTTGCCGGGATTGAAAAGGTTGTCGGGATCGTTTTCTGATTTGTAGCCGGCATAGGCATCAAGGATTTCCTGGTCGATGAATTTCAGCTTTGTCAGGCCGATGCCATGCTCACCGGAGATGACGCCGCCGAGCTCAACGGTTTTGCGCATGATAATGCCGGCAGTTTCATCTGCCTCGAGCATCATTTCATAGTCGCTTGAATGAACTGGAATGTTGACATGAATGTTGCCGTCCCCGGCGTGCATGTGTGTGGCAATAATAATTTTCCTGGTACGCCGATGCTGGAATATCTGTTCAATATCATTGATCAGATCGTCATAACCGTGGAAGAGCTGCTGAAAGCTGGAAATAATTTTTCTGGTATGGTTTTTCAGAAGTTCCTCGTCGCGAATGTATTCGAAGACGGTGCGGTTTTCGCCGCAGGAGGCATTAACCGATGAAACAGGTTCATCGATATGTTCGATATACTCGGTGAAAGAGCGGTGGAGTTCTTCGATCTGCTGACGAAAGGAGTCAATCTTTGAAGGGAGAAAAGTGTCTTTTTGCATAGAGGTTTCATCGAAGTATCTGTTCACCTCTTTGATGACACGTACATAGTTTTCCAGGTCTTTCCTGATGTTGAGCATTTCGACGAAGTCAGCAAAATCAGGAAGTGATTCTATGGGAATGACAACGTCTTCATTGAGTTTAAATGCATTGGTGTGACGGGCAATGGCGCCGAGATTTTTACGGTCTTTCCAGAAATCTTCTCGCATCGATTCGTCTTCGGCAATGAACCCTTCTGCATCGTATTTCTGGACCATTGAAATAAGGTCGTTACAGGAGTTTTCCAGATCTTCCCTGTTGTTGCTTTCCACGTCTATGAGGAGTACCGCCTTGGGAAGTTCACTTCTTCCGGACTTGTTGCGGTAATTGATGGCGGTTTCATACTTCTCATCAAAATGTTCCAGTGCTGTCAGGTAAGAGATGTCATTCTTTTCAAAGGTTCTCAGGATATCAACAATTGCCCGTGAGGCATTGATCAGGTTGTGTCCGAAAAATTCGAGACAGACAGTGCGGCAATGGGTGAAGGGGCGGTAGAGAACAAATTTTGCGGAGATGATAATGCCATCTCCCCCTTCTTTCTGTATCCCGGGAACACCTCCGAGGGCCTTGTTGGTGATGTCTTTGCCTATCCCTTTTTTGCGAATATCTGTACCCTTCAGGGGTATGGTTTTGATAAGTTTTTCCCTGTTTTTTCCCGTGACATCATAGACCTCGAAGGTAATGTCATCTTCGGGGAGAATTTTTCGGTGAGGGTGGTTTCCTCTTTTTATTTCGAGAATGCGTCCTTCGGCATTGATGATTTTGAAAGAGTAGATGTTGTCAATTGCGGTTCCCCACATGACACATTTTTTGCCACCGGCGTTTTCAGAAATGTTGCCCCCTATTGTTGAGGCCCAGGATGAGGTAGGGTCGGTGGCAAATATGTAGCCCTGGTCACTGCACTGTTCCATGACGCGTTCGGTGATAACCCCCGCCTCTACTTCAACAACAGGTATTTCTTTTTCGCCTTCTTTGACGGTGGTAATGGGAGATATGGTACGTAGTTTTTCAGTATTTATAACAGCGGTATTCTTATAGACGGGGACTGCGCCGCCGGTAAGACCTGTTCCCCCTCCACGGGGAATTATTTTCAGGCCGAGTTTGGCGGCAGTCTTGACCATGCCGGGTATTTCGCTGACGCTGTCAGGATAGAGTATTACCTGGGGATATTCCACCCGCCAGTCTGTAGCGTCTGTAACATGGGAGACTTTGTGAAATGCCGCAAAGGAGATGTTCCCCGGCGCCGTGACAGATTTGAAGGCGTTGCGGATTTTCCTGCGGCAGCGTTTTTCGGTTTTGAATGATTCAAAAAATTCCCGGTCAACAGTGCGGGCCCTCTCAATGAGGGAATGTACCCGGGGATTGACGGTGTCATCAATAAATTTCAGTTTCAGGTTATGTTGTTTTTTCAGGCGCGCATACTTTTTCGGGTGCTCCATGAAGTCGTTAAAAATGTAAGGGTTTCTGTCAATGATGAAGATATCACCGAGGATTTCAAAAAGGAGCTTGGCGCTTCTGCCGGTAACGCGTTCCCTGCGGAGTACTTCAATCAGTTCCCATGTTTCTTCATCGAAATACTTCAGAACGATTTCACGATCGCTGAAGGAAGTGTAATTGTAGGGGATTTCTCTGTAGGTGAAGTCTTTTTTCATGAAGGTTTCCTGAAATTTTTTCAATACCGCAGAAGATACACGCACACTACTCTAGGGTATGGTGCAGAGATAATGTTACTACAAGGAATTGTCCAGTAAAAATTAAAGGGCTGTTCTTAACAACTTTTTTCTTGAAATTTACTGTTTTTTTCCCGGATAAGTTTTTTGCAGAGGGAAGCGGATTTATTATCTCCGGAGAGTTGAAAGACCTGCTGAAGATTATCGAGGTCTGAGGTATCCTCTGGTTTTGGTGTTTCAAGAACAAGGGGAACAGTGGCAAGGCGTGGGTCGGTGAGGATGTTTTTCATTCCCTTTCTGCCGATTTTTCCTTTGCCGATGTGTTCATGACGGTCTACCCTGCTCCCGCAGGCGGTTTTGGAATCGTTCAGGTGGATGAGTTTCAGCATATCTGGATTAAAAATTTTAAAGAATGCGGAGAAGGTTTTTTCACAGGCCTCTTTTTTCACCAGGTCGTACCCGGCGGCGAAAATGTGCGCCGTGTCCAGGCAGACTGCCAGTCTGCCTGAGAGACTGCTGCCTTCGATGATTTCGGCGATGTCCTCAAAGTGATGGCCGATGGAAGTTCCCTGCCCGGCGGTTGTTTCAAGTAGAACTATCGTGTCGCCTTTGTCCCGGTCCAGGGCAATGTCCAGGGTCTCAACAATGCACCGGATTCCCTCCGCGCGTCCCCTGCCGACGTGGCTTCCGGGATGGAGCACAAGGTAGTCGATCCCCAGGTACGCGGCGCGGGAGAGTTCATCGGCAAGAGCCAGTCGTGATTTTTTTAGAACTTCCCCCTCTCCCGCGGGATTGATGAGGTAGCCTGCGTGGGCGAAGAGGTGCCAGGGGCCGTGGCTTTTATTTAGTGCCAGAAATTTTTTTCTCTGTTCTTCTGTAATGGCCGGGCCCTGCCAGCGGGTGTTGTTTTTAAGGAATATCTGGACAGTATTGATGGGAAGGTCCTGTGCCCGCTGAAGTGCCCGCGCGGGCCCTCCCGCGGCGGAAAGATGGACGCCGATTTTTCTCATAGCTGGCTGTCTACCTCGTCAGGAGCCAGGCCCTCTATGCGGATCTGCTTTTTTCTTCCCCGCTCGCCCCGCGTGATGGTGATGGCTGATTTGGGTATGCGGAGTTTTTTGGAGAGAAGTTTAATGCATTCAGCGTTGGCCTTCCCGTCTACGGGGGGGGAGTTCAGGTAGACGCGGATTTGTTTATCACGTTTTTTGATTTCGCTGCGTGATGATTTTGGTATAACCGTGACGCTGATGACTGTATGCGTGTTATCCATGACTGACATTTTTTCCCGGAAGGCAGGAAATCCGCAAGGAGAAAATTTTAAGTATCAAAGAAATAGACGGCATTGCGTCCCCTGTTTTTGGCTTCGTAAAGTGCCCTGTCAGCGATTTTTTTCAGTTCATCCAGGTCTCGGCTGTGCTGCGGGAAAGTGGCAAGACCGAGGCTGACAGAGAGGTTCAGGTCGGGTCCGGGGTACTTCTCGAGGAAGGTGAGCTTTTCTACGGCGGCACGGATTTTTTCCGCCAGTTTTGTCCCCTCGGCAATAGCCGTTTCGGGAAGCAGGATGGTAAACTCATCGCCGCCGTAACGGGCAATGATATCCTTTTCTCTCAGGCAGTCTCTGAAAACTGCGGAAACTTCCACGATATACTCATCACCGATTTCATGGCTGTATGACTCGTTTACCTCTCTGAAATAATCCATGTCAGCCATGATCAGTGTCAGCGGTGTGTTGTCTGAAAGGGCCTTGTCGAAATGATTTTTCAGGGCACTGTCAAGGTAGCGCCTGTTATAGACCCCGGTCAGTTCATCGGTAATGGCGCGCCTGCTTGCATCATCCCCCCACTTAACCATTTCGGAGATAAAGCGGCCTGTATTGCTCAGCCTGCCGGATGTAATATCAAGCATTTCTTTCATCATGCGAATTGCCACAAGGGGCCAACGGTCCATGATTTTTTGAAAATCATTCTTGTGCAGAGTCAGTACCGTGGTTTCTTCGGTGGTTTTGACACTGGCGGAGCGGCGAGAGTTTTCGAAAATGGCGACTTCCCCGAAAAAATCACCGGGGATAAATTCAGAGAGAATTTTATCTTCATCGTTATCAATTTTTATCGATGCGGCGGCCTTTCCCTTTTCGATGATATAGAGTTCATACCCTTCGTCGCCTTCACGGCAGATATAGCTTTCTTTCGGATAGGTGACGGGTTTCAAAAGTCCTGAAATGATCTGGAGTTCGGATATATAGAGGGAGGAAAAGACAAGCACTTTCTGGAGAAAGGGAATCAGGTCGTCAATTTTTGACTGGACTGTCCGGATCCCGTTGCCCCCCTTGTCTCTTTGTTCGAACATCTGGGCATAGGCAAGGTGAATGACATTGTCGATTATGTCACCATGGTCGGGATATCCCGCCAGGCCCATGCTGTAGCTCAGGTGCAGGCTTTTGTCCGCGATAAGGAGCCCAATGTCGATACTGTTGAGTTTCTCAAGGAGCTCCTCTGCTCTGGTAAGAGCCTCTCCTGTTTCGCTGCCGGGAAAGGCGACAATGAATTCATTTCCCCGGAAGCGGATAGGTATTTCGTTTTCACCAAGGGAGGAGAGGACACAGTCTGCGATGGCCCGCAGTGCCCTGTCTCCCGCCTCGTGCCCAAAGGTATCATTAACGCTTTTGAAGTCATCAGGTTTGACGGTCAGGATCGAGGTTTTTTCGTCATCCTTCATCAGTGCGGGGAATTCATCTTCGAGAAAGGTCTGGTTATAGAAACCGGTGAGCTTGTCCTTGTACATCTGTTCTTTCAGGTCATTGATCCATGAGCTCTTTTCGGTGATGACCCTGTTGGTCTGCCGGATCCTTCCCGCGTTGAGGGTGATGAGGGAGTGGTATATTTTTACAAAGATGTCGGGGTGCCGTTCATAGAGGTATTCTATATCATGTCCCTCGTGGGGGAAGACAAGGAGACTGGTGGCACTGCTGGCAACAGCCGTGGCGGTGCGGGGGTCTTTTTCGAAGAGGTCGAATTCTCCGAACATTTCACCTTCGATAAAGGAGGCGAGAATGTTGTCTTTTCCCACGTGGCTGTCCTTGACAATCCGGATTTCTCCGGTATCAACTATGTAGAATGATGTACTGGCGTCACCGTTTCTGAAAATGGTACTTCCCTTTTCGAAACCGGAGAGCGTGGCATATCCGGAAAGTGTTTCGAGTTCACTCTTCGAGAGGTTTTCGAAAAGATGAACATTTTTCAGGAGTTCGATTTTTCTGTTCATGGTCTTTGCAGGTATTTTATGATACAGGGAAGGCGTAAAAATAGAGTTACCCAACTCCCCTGCGGCTGCATCATTTTATTGAGGCTGCTACAGGCATCATGGTAGAATAGAGTCGAAATATTCAAGGATTATTTTATTGCCGTGGGGTAATGGGGGGGCTGTGTTTTTTTTGAATACTCGTTTTGTTTTTGCTGAAGGCATTGAACTGCTTCAATACCTGTTCTGTATCATATATCACATGCAGGTCAGGCATTCTTTATGGCGTCATTCATTTCTATCGATTTTTCTTTCACCATCAGCAGCAACGGTAAAACCGCGGCCGTGTTCCCCGGCCCGGGCGACCTCGATGGCTGCGTTGAGAGACAGCATTTTTATCAATAGTGATATTTCAGTTGAAAGGATTAAACTGTTGTAAAAAATTATCCTGCTTCATATACTGGCTGGTAGTAATTTTTTATATTGATAATAATTAACGATCGTATTTACCATCCTTTACAGCCTGAAAGGCCTCTTCGATTATGTTTAAGCCTGTTTTTAAATAATCATCATCTATCGTTAGTGCCGGTAGTATTTTCAGCACCTGGCTGTCCACTCCACAGGTTTCGGCAATAACATAACGATCAAACAGTGCACGGGATAATTTTGAAGCGAAATCAGAATCACCATTTATATCCAGACCCCAAACCATGCCCCGGCCGCGGACTTCACATTCAAGGTCAGGACAGCTTAAAATCAGCTTATTCAAACTTTTCTCAATCAGTTTGCCTTTTCTTTGGACTTCTTTCATAAAAGTATCATCCTGCCAGTACTTTTTTAACAGTGAGGTTGCTGCGACAAAAGCAAGATTATTTCCACGAAAAGTTCCCGTGTGCTCGCCTGGAGTCCAGTCATCTAAGTCGGGTCGAAACAGCAGCAGAGCCATGGGTAAACTTCCACCCAGAGATTTTGAAAGACAAATCATATCAGGTTTTATCCCAGCCTCTTCAAAACTGAAAAACTGGCCGGTACGCCCGTTTCCCATTTGAATGTCATCTATAATTAAAAGAATATCAAATTCTTTGCAAATTTTAGAAAGCTTTTGCAGCCATTCTTTATGGGCAACATTAATGCCGCCTTCACCCTGGATTGTTTCTACAATAACTGCGGCAGGCAGTTCTAGTCCGCTTCCACTGTCTTCCAGGTAATCCCGCAATAGTTCCATGGTATCCATTCCGGAATGGCCAAAACCGTCAAAGGGCATGTGATGAACACTGCCCCGGTTATCATAAGCTTCACTTTGATACCTGGCATTTCCGGTCACAGCAAGGGCTCCCATTGTATGGCCGTGATAAGCGTTTGTAAAAGCGACAATATATGACCTGTTCATTACCTTTCGGGCCAGTTTCATTGCAGTTTCTGTTGCATTCGTGCCTGTCGGTCCGGTAAACTGAAATTTATAATTCAGCCCGCGGGGCTTGAGAATTAAATCATTAAAAGTGCGAATAAATTCTCTTTTGGCCACAGTCGCTTTATCGAGTCCATGAATTACGCCATTTCTCTGGATATAACGAATCATCGCCTCTGATGCAACCGGATTATTGTGACCGTAATTTAATGTCCCTGCACCTGAAAAAAAGTCGATATATTCATCCCCATCTTCATCGGTCATTGTCGACCCTGCTGCTGTATCAAAAACAACCGGGAAGGAACGGATATAACTTCTTACTTCAGATTCGAGTTCGTAAAATATTTTCATTTTATCATTACTCATTTTTTTCTCCTATAAGCATGATTTCAATAGAGTTTGATACCGCATTCCCAACTGATTTTTTAGATACAGGTATCCAGCTTCAATGTCCCATTAAAAGGTTATTACCCGGTATCCTTCTTCCATGTATCTCGCAAGGCCCGGATGGCCTTTCATGTCGTCACACAGGGCAAGTCCCTGTTCCCTGATTTTTTCGAGAACCCCCATCTGGGATGAACAGGCCTGACAGGCACAGTCAATTAGTCCTTTTTCTTTCACCTGCAGGTAGAGCTTGCCGAAAGGTTTTTCCGGGTTATCCAGTTCAACCGCCGTTTTTGTGGCGCTCCCTTCGATTACTATTTTTACCTCGTATCCCCTTTCCGACATGTCCAGGGCATTCAGCAGTACATGCACGAAACACATTGGCTCACCGTTAAATGCCACGAGTACAACTTTTTTCCCCATGTATAAAATTCTCCTTATAGATAAATAGTAAAGCAGGCTAAACAATTACCGGTACACGTTTCATTATATATTTATAACATTCTTTTCAGGATTTTTCAAGTCTTTCTATTATCGGCTTTTATATTTTCAAGTTTTCTGAAAGGGGCGGTTTTCTATTTTAACTTCCTCCTTCGCGCCACCGCTGAGTACTGTCATATGCAAGACCTGGGCACTTTTGGGGTCTTTACTGATAAACCTGACGTATTTATTCAGAACATCTATTTCTTCGATGTTAATGTAACAATTAATTATTGACAGGGGGGTCTATGAGTACAAGGATGCTGTTTCAGGAAACTATCACGGAAAAGGCAGAACTGTCCATGTCAGTTGAAGTATTACGATTTGAAAACGGACCCTTTATGGTCAACTCATACCTCCTGGTTAACAAGAAAACCGGGGAAAGCATCATCATCGATCCCGGTTATGATGTATCAGGTGTTATCAGTGCTGTTAAACAGAAAGGCCGGAGTCTTGTGGCCATTGTGGCAACCCACGGGCATCTTGATCATGTCGAGGGGGTCAACGCGGTAAAGAAAGAATTTGATGTTCCCTTCCTTGTTAACGAGCGGGACAATGAACTGGTTGCGACAGTGTCGATGCAGGCGCGTATGTTCGGGGTTCCTGATCCCGGTGTGCCCGAAATATCCGAAAGTCTCCCTCTTGAGGGAAGTATAGAGCTTGCGGGTATCCCCATGGAACTGAGGCATACCCCGGGACATTCACCAGGTTCTGTCTCCATTCTTGTGGAAAAGGTAGTCTTTTCCGGCGATGCCCTTTTTAATTTCTCCATCGGTAGAACAGACCTTCCCGGTGGAAGTTATGAAGAATTGATTAGTTCCATCAGGGAACAGCTTTTTACACTTCCTGACGATATACTTGTAATGCCCGGACATGGACCGGAAACCACCATCGGAAATGAAAAAGCAATGAATCCTTTTTTTAACTGATGGATAAAACAAAAAAATAAGTATACCACTCATCTACTCTCCGTGAGTGACATGCCCCTTCCCGTAAGGGGCAGTAAAAAATCTTTTTTCCTTCCTTATCAGCACCCCTGTGTCATTGTTACGGGTGTTTCCCTGTTTTGCTGTTGAAATAGCTTCTTACTGCGGGTATGATACATGTATCTGAGAATAGATGAGGAAAATATCTATGTGTGATACGCTTGTTGCGACCCCTGCCCTGACAGCAGGAAAAAACATGATACTTGCCAAGAACTCTGACCGTGAGGCGAACGAGGCACAGGTGCTGACCTGGGTCCCTGCTGCAGACCATGAGAAGGGTACAATGGTGGAGTGTGCTTATCTTAATATCCCCCAGGTGCGGCATACTTATAGTGTCTTTCTTTCGCGGCCCTTCTGGATGTTCGGTGCTGAAATGGGGGTCAATGAACATGGCGTTGCCATCGGCAACGAGGCGGTTTTTACCCGCATGCCCTATCGCAAAAAAGGGCTTACGGGAATGGATCTTCTTCGCCTCGCCCTTGAAAGGGCCGCCACCGCGGGGGAGGCCCTTGAAGTGATTGCCGCACTCCTGCAGGAATATGGGCAGGGAGGCAACTGCGCCATGGAGGGCCGGCTCTACTATCATAATTCATTTCTCGTGGCTGACTGTCATGAAGCATGGATAATGGAAACAGCGGATGACTGCTGGGTGGCGCGCCGTGTTACCGAGGGAGCCGCTATATCCAATATTCTATCAATTGAAAGTGATTTTGATCTTTCCTCTCAAGGTATCCATGATTGTGCTCGAAAAAAGGGGTGTCTCAAAAGGGGCGAAACCCTGAATTTCAGGAAACATTTCAAGGATTGCATCTACAGCCATTTTGCCCGGGGTGATGTGCGTCGCAACTGCAGCAATCTCAATCTTCAGCAGAGGGGAGAGGTCACTGCGCGGGACATGATGGCATACCTGCGTGATCACAATGAAGAGGAGCCCTTTACGCCCGGTGAGAATTTCATGGAGAGGGTCTGTATGCATGCGGGGGGAATGATCTCATCCCAGACAACAGGCTCCATGGTGGCAGACCTGAAAGAGGGAGCGCCGCCCCTGGTCTGGTTTGCCGGAACATCGGCGCCCTGTCTTGGATTTTTCAGGCCCTGGTCTTTTCCTGACGGGGGTGAGTTCGGGGAAGTCTCACTTACAGTGAAAAATGAACGGCACGGTTTAGACATATACGGTTCTCCCACGGCGAAAAGAGATTCAGACTCTCTCTGGTGGAAGGGGGAAGACATACACAGGCTGGTGCTGCCGCGCTATGCTGAAGTGGCACCGGTGATTCAAAAAGAACGGGATCTCATTGAGGGGGAAGTTGTCTCATCCACGGAGAAGGCCCGCCGGGAGAATTCGGGCAGGGAGCTTCATCTCCTCTGTAAGCGGCAGAACGAATTTCTTATAGAGAAAACAGAATCGATAAGAAATAAAGTCATTTCCCTGATAAGGGAGAATGAAATAGAACCCGCGGCAAAGGGAGGATTCCTGCGGCGATGGGGGAAGTACAATAAAAAGGCTCAATGGTATGAGCCGGAGATATAAGGGAACCTTGAAAAAAAATAAATGTTTCCTTGAAGCGAAAATACCGGTAAAAACTGCATTTAAAATTTTATAGAAATAAGATGCCGGTTTCCAAGTGTTTTTAAAAATAAATAAATATCTCAGGAAGGAAAAAGTAATGAAAGGTTTGTTAAGGAAATTGCCGGCTCCGGCACTGTTAATTCTATTATTTCTCACCGCATGCGGCGGAGAAAAACGAATTGAACTTCACCATGACTGGAAGGTGTCACTTTCTGACAGTAATGTATACAGCACTATTGAATTTGATGACACCTCATGGGAGAGGTGCAGTCTCCCCGCCTTTCTCTCTAAAGAGAAAAAAAGGCAGGTGCTCTGGCTTCGTCGTACACTGAATATCCCCGATTCTTTCAGGGGAAAAGAGCTTTCCCTTTACGGCGGGAAAATATGGGACACCGATACCGTTTATTTTAATGGCAATGTTATCGGGACGTCCGGCAGTGAACACCCTGATTTTTTCTCCGCATGGAACAAAGACAGGGTCTACCATATACCACAGGGCTTTATTCGCTATGGAGAAAAAAATGTCCTGGCTGTCCGTATTTACAGCAATCAGAAGACACTGGTAAATGGGAAGCCCTTTATCGGCAATACACGGGATGTTGAAATTCATGCTTTCTGGAGACGTCTTTTTGCTCAGTACCTTCCCCTTGCAACAGGACTGGTAACACTGCTCCTGGGAATTTCTTCATTAGTGCAGTATGTTATGGACAGAAGTGACCGGGTTTCTCTTAACTATGCTGTTGTATCATTTATCTGGACACTGCTGACGACACATTACTATCTTCCTCACTATGGTATTTCCTATAACCTGAAGGAAAATATTAATTATTTTCTCCTTGGAGTTCTGGTGGTCTGGATCTATCTATTGCTGGAGACACTTTTTTCACTTTCATACAGGAGGTTAAGAATTTTTCTGTATGGAGTCATAGGTGTGTCCGCCCTTGTCTGTTTTTCAGCAACCCCCACTGATCCCATGACAGGGTGGCGTTCTGACCTTTTCGGGGCTCTTTCGATCTTTCCCCAGCTGAGCTGGGGGGTTCTCATTATAAAGTCCATCAAGAAGAGGGAGGCAAAGGTCATTCTTGTCGCCTATGTTCTCTTTATGGCCTGCCTTGTGCGGGACGTCCTGGCCCTGACAAATTTAATTGATTATAATTTTTATCTCATGCCTGTGGGGTATACCATTCTTATTATTGCCTTCGGCATCATTCTTGCGTTGAAATCGACAACTATGGCGAAAAATTTGAAAAAAAGTTCAGCCGATATAGAGGACAGGAATCAGAGGCTCAAGGGTATTCTGTCTGAAATTCGTATTGCAGTGGATGCTCTAACAGGCTCAACTGCCCAGCTCGGTGAAACCTCGCAGGATTTAACGAAGAGGATGGATTCACAGGGAGAGAGTCTCGAAGAAACCAGTTCATCTATTGAAGAGGTCACCGCTTCCTTTCAGTCAGTCGTTGATAATGCCCGTCTTCAGAGTGATAACATTGAACAAAATCTTTTCCTTGTACAGGGATATATCGATTCTATCGGGAAGATAACAGCGGCAGCGCGGCGCGCCTCTGAACTGGGAGAAAAGAGTCGGCAGGATACACGTGAAAGCAGAAAGAGCCTTGATAAAATTGTGGCAGGCATGAACAGGATCAAGGATTCGTCAGGAGATATCAGGGAAATTACCGTGATGATCAACGAAATATCTGAACAGACCAACCTTTTGTCCCTGAATGCCTCGATCGAGGCGGCGCGGGCGGGAGAACATGGCCGCGGTTTTGCCGTGGTTGCCGAAGAAATCGGCAAGCTGGCAGACAGGGCCATCCAGCAGGCGAAATCTATACAGGCTATTACCGGTGAGACCCTTAAGGACATTGAAGAGGAAACAGCGGTTGTACTGGAATCGAACCGTTCCATTGATTCCGTGGAGGCATCTGTTAATGATGTTCATGGCGCGGTTGAATCGATTCTCTCCCTCTGTATCGATCAGGATAACCTTTCCCGGACCATCCAGGAAAAGATGAATGCTATCTCGGAACAGGCACATGATATCACACGGTCTACCACTGAGCAGGGCAGTACCATCGGTGAGGTTTCCCGCGCCCTTGATAATCTTACCGGAATCATGCACGGTGTTATTATAAGTGCCGAAAAGGTTTTCAAGGTTTTTGAAAAGATGCAGGGCCATATTGATTCCCTGGAAAAGGTGGCAGAGAAAAGTATGGACCAGAAATAAGAAAGAAAGGGGAAGACTTTTCAGGAAAGTCTTCCCCTTTCTCCTCTTATCTGTGCATTTTTATGCACTGACACATCATGGTACACTCTGGTACCGAACTCAAGCCACCTTTCGGTGGTTAAATAGAATAAGGAACGTTGTGAGAACCTGTTCGTATCTTCTTAAATTAATATAGCAAAAAATTTTTAAAAGTCAAATGAAAATTTAAAAAGATTCCATGGCTTCTTCAGTTGTATTGAAGAGCTTGATTACGGTTGTTACCTTGGTAAGTTCCAGCACCTTTTTTACTTCTTCATTTGCCGCGGCGAGTCGTAACTGTGATTTAAGGCTCTGGTTAATATTGAGAAAAATACCAATACCGGAGCTTGTTATCATTTTTACCTCTGTGAGGTCAAGTACCAGTTTTTTTATGTTATTATCTACTATAGCATGCTGAAGTTTTTCTTTAAGGTCGGGCACATCAAGAGTGTGAACCTCGGGCATGACTATTTTTATTGTATATACGCCGGCACCTTTGTCATTAACTTCGATCATGGCTCTGTAACCTCTCTGGAATCCTTACTTGTAATAATGCTGCATGTTTAATTTTGAAAAGTAGTACCATAAAAAAAATGAAATTGTCACATGCAGAGGCATTACATGTGTGATACTGCAATAATAAAATGAATGAGTCAACAAAAAATTAATTATCTGTCTTTTCAGAATTCATAGTCCCCCCGAAAAGAGCCCCGGTAGGCCTGTTTTTCAATACTGGTAATTTTACCGAAAAAAGGGATATTTTCTGTATTTTCGGTAATAACCCTGATATAGATGTTGATGAGTTCTTCATTTTCACTGTTGAGGAGAACCTGTACAGAGCCATCCCTGAGATTCGTGGCAGAGCCTCGGATGCCCAGTCGGCGTCCGTAGGAGCTGCAGTAATGCCTGCATGCTACGCCCTGCACCCGTCCCCTGAGGATTAAACGTACTGCCATGGCCAGGTCTCACCCGTAAATATCAGGCTGGTGGGCGTCAGTAAATTTTTTACTTTTTCCCGGAAATCCGTGGCTGGCAAGAAAGGCGTCAAAAGCCTCTTTCATGGGGCGTGTTATCTCTGATTTTGGCAGTGAAAAGTTTTTATCATACTTGGAACAGTAGACCCGCAGTGTGTAGCCGGTTGAACCGGTACCGGAGAAACGGGCCTTGACAGTGTTACCCTCGCTAAAGCGGAGGACCCAGGCGGCATCCCGTGCCGCGGTTTCTCCGGTAACGGGATGGAGATAGTGCCATGACTCGGCGTTTTCAAGGGTAAGGGGGCCGAATGTTATACCGATACTTTCACCGGCCCTTGTGAAAATATCCGTGAGCATGTCTTTCTCTTTGGTATTGTCTCCGGAAACCTCCCCGCGGGTAAAATATGTCCTGCCGAAGTCTTTCCAGTTTTCCTCCATGAGCTGTCGGGGAGTTTTTCCTGTTTCCAGAATAATTTTCAGCAGAAAAACCGTGGAGAAAATGCCGTCTTTTTCGCGCAGGTAGGGATTCCCTACACCATTGCTCTCCTCCACTCCCCAGTTGCCGAGTTCGGCAATCCACTTAAAGCCAGTGGGTGTTTCCACGGTCCTGACTTTTTTGCCGGGGAATATTTCCCTGAGATAGCTTTCCATGCGGTCTGTGGCATCAGCGGTGACCGTGGAACGGCAGAAATAGATGGTGTCATCGAAGAGTTTTTCGATGTCGATCAGTCTGCTGTAACGGGCAAAGAGGGAAAACTCGTCGGCAGATTCGATGAAAAATCCACTTCCCCCGTCGAGGCGGCGGTCAACATCAGAATCCCAGGCTGATACAAGATCAACAGTGCCTGATGAGTTTATTTCAATCAGCTCAGGTATGTAATCGAAGTCAGGCTCGGGGTGAAGGGGGACTCCCCTTTCATCGAAGCCCCCCAGGTCTTCACGCGGTTCTTCCCGGAGTATGTTTGTGGTTATTTCCAGCCGGTTGATGAAAACCTCACGGGCAAAGGGGCCCGCGGCGCCATGCATGGCGTCAAAAACCGCCTTCATCCGGGAAAGGGCGGGATTTTTTTTCATGGAAGCAAAATCGAAAATGGAATCAAGGAGGTCAGCGTAGAGGGTGATGATATCGACTTCTTTTATATATTCTTTATTCTTTGCATCGGTAAAATCGACCTTTACGATTTTCTCCACGGTATTTTGCAGTTCATGGATTCTTTCTACTGTATCCTCCAGGGCGGGGGCACCGGTGGCGGTGTTGATTTTTATCCCCACATCGGTAAAGGGATTGTGACTGGCGGTAAGGATGATGCCCCCGGCGCAGCCGAGATGGCGGATTCCGTGGGACATGGCGGGGGTACTGGCCAGACCGTCATGTGCGATAATGACGGTAAAACCCGCGGCGGCAACGATTTCTGCTATCACGCGGATACGTTCCCTGTTGCCCTTCCGGGGGTCCCCCCCCAGGAGGATTTTTCTGTTTTTTCCCCTGGTGTCGGCCGGGACTGTTTCGGCAAAATAATCGGCGATGCCCTGGGCAAACTGTTCGAGGAAGAGGGGCTGGTTATAAACTTCCTGCACCTCTCTTAACCCGGAGGTACCCATTTTTTTTATGGTGTAGCGATTTTCGGCGGACAGAACTGTTTCGGTTAATTTCATGCCGATGAGTGTCTCCTCTTGACAAAAATATGGCTCTGGTTTATATAAAGGAGACACCAGAATGACCGATTTGTCAAATACTTTGCCGCGTTACAGGAACCAGGAAGCCATGAATATTAACAGGATACCGCTTTTCTCTCTTGTTGCACTTCTTACTCTTTCCCTTTTCACCGGGTGCAGTTCCGGGGAAAAGGCGCATCTCCAGTTCTATGAGGGGTTCATGGGGCATGCCCTGCGGGTTTATGTAAAGGTGCCCCTTCCAGATGAGGAGAAGGAGTATACTGAAAAGGAGATTACCGTCCTTCTTAAAAAGGCGGCGCGCAGAAGGGCGACCGTTCTTGTGACGGGGTATTTCCAGGTCAATCATCCGGCAATGATGAACAGTCCCCTCCTTGTCAGGGAGATTATGGCTGCCTTTGAGAAAGATAAAATTTTTCTACGCGACTGCAATGACGGGACCTGCAGTGCCCTTGTGGACTACAACATGAAAAAGGTGATGGCCATGACGGGAAAAAAGCCGGAGCCGGATGATGAATCACAAAAAGAAAAGAAACAGAAAAAGCAAAGTAGATGACAAACAAAAAGCCCCCGGCCCGTCTGGTTGACACAGAAGACGGCACCCGAACCATCTACATGGAAGACTATGATGAGGCGATGCATTCTTCTCACGGGGCCTACGGGGAGTCCCTCATCAAACATGTTGAACCATCGCGCCTTCTCGAAAAAAAAGGCCCCCTGACAGTTTTTGATATCGGTTTTGGCATGGGGTATAATATCCTCGCCCTTTTGTCGTGTCTCAAGGAAAGGGCCCCCGGGAAAGAGATTTCTATTTATTCATTTGAGTTGAACAATGCCTGGGGGGATCTTCTCAGGGAAGTCTCCTTCGATGATGAAAGGGACGATATCTATGCCCTGCTTCTCAGGGCCTTTGAGGGCGAAGTGGTACGGGAGGGCCCCTGGCGGGGCAACGTTATATTTGGTGATGCCCGGCAAACAATTCATGACATGGCGGATTTAGGCGCTGATGCCGTGTTCCAGGACCCCTTTTCACCGTCACGCAACCCTGAACTCTGGACCGTGGAGTTTTTTACTTCCCTCTATAAAACAATGAAGGAAGACGCGGTGCTGACAACCTATTCAGGGGCACTGCATGTGAGGGGGGCACTTCTTGCGGCGGGATTTACCATCGGGCGGGGGCCCGGCATGGGCAAAAAGAGGGAAGGGACCCTGGCGGGGAAAAAGGCAATTTTCCCTCCTTTAACCGGGGGAGAGACCAGGGATATCCTTGATAACGTTAAGTCAACGCCTTACCGTGATGTTACCGGCAAGGATGCCAGGGAGGAAATACTACAGCGGCGTATTGATGAGATGGCGCTGCGCCGCTCCCGTGTCAGAGCAGGTCATCGAGCTCATCGATGACAGACCGGGATGTGTCAATCTCATCAAAGGAGTTCTCTTCGGCACTTTCTGCCGGGGCCGTTGTGGTCGTTTTCTGCTGCTCGTTCGTTTTTGCAGGTTCTTCGGCATCATTTTTATCAAGGGAACCGTAAAGGTCGCCCCCGGGGCTCAGTCGATAGACAAAGGCTGATGCGTACTCGTAGACGGTCTGGATGGACCGATAGACCTTCTGGCCGTTGAGTTTTTTGTCTCCCTCGATGAGGTCGTCGAACTGGAGAATATCCTGGGGGTTAGAGAGGTATTTCTGCGATGAGTTCATGTCATCGATGAGTTCCTTCAGGGCGTCGCAGAGTTTTTCCATGTAGGCGCGCACCACCATCCTGGCCTGCCTGCCTGCGTTGTTTCTCTTTTTCTGCATTTCCTGGAGCCGTTTCGAATAGGCAATATACTGGTCATTGCCTGCTGGTTTCTGGCGTCGAACCTTTTCAAAGTTGGCGACTGTTTCGGCGTAGTCGCGGAGGGTTTCTTCGGGTTTTCTCATTTCATCATAGAGGTCGTTGAGGCGCACGCCGAAGTTGAACTTCCCCGTCTGTGTAAAATCAATATTATACTTGATCTTGTTTGTTGTCAGGAGTACGGAATATTCACGGTCGAACTCACTGAACAGGAGAAAGGTTATCATCACCTTGTCATTATCACTGATATGTTCGAAAAGCCTTTTCTTGTCAAACTGTCTGCGCAGCTCCTTCATGTCGAGCCTGTACATGACCTGCAGGCCCTCTTTAACTTCTTCGGGAATTTCTTCTTTTTCTTCTACAGGTCCCGTTTTGTCGGGAAGGCCGGCATCAATGATTTCGTTCTCTTCGGGATTGTAGCTTTTTCTGTTGCCCGGTTTCTCAGCAGGGGTTATTTCGAGGATTGTTTCGATTTCAGTGCTGTCAGGTTCAATATGACGGTCAGTGTAGTGACAGAGAAGCCAGTGCAGGCGCGGATAGAGTTTATGAAAAATGACAAAGAGGGCATTTTTCAGTTTCCGTTTTTCAGAAGATGTTCCGCCGGTTTTTTCACTCTCCAGCCTGTTGCTGAGGTCAAAGGCCCTGAAAAAAGAATTCATGACAGTGTTTTCATAGGGCTTGAGAAGGTAGAGGCGACGGAAGAGTTCCAAAAGGGGCTCTTTCAGGTCAGCAACTTTTTTGGGAACGTCAGGGAAGTTGATGTAGTGGTCCACAATCTGGTCGGCGGTTATCTTATCGTAGATATTGCCGATCATTTCGATAACTTCGTAGAAAAGGGGGTTTGCCTTGTCGAGGCGCTGGGTGATACGTCTTCCGTGGGCCGGGTCTCTCTTAAAGAGATTCAGGTATTGAACCTGTACTTCCATCAGGGCGGGCTTGTAGCTGTTGTTGAATCTTTCAAGAAATTTAAAGTTGAAGTAGAATCCCCGTGATTTGGTGATGCGCAAAAACCGAAGGTGAAAGGCGACTTTGACTCTATTCATGAAACGGGAGAACCGGCTTTCTCCCGGGGCTGTTTTTGCAGAGCCTGCGGAAATTTTCGTGGGAGAAGTTTTTTTCGGTGCCTTCGATTCTGACTGTTTAACCTTTCTGGCATGGCCGTCAAGGCGGGTCTGGTATTCGCGCTGTTTGTCGCGGTCGATAACCATAGGGCGGCGTTTGCGCCGATCTGATATAATTTCACCCCCTGATTCGACGAAACGGTCGAAGAGGTCTTTACGTGCTTTCTGGTCGAGTTTATCAACACCGATATTCTCTTTTGTTTTATCGAGATCTTTCATGTCTGGTTCCTGTCGGGAAAATAAAAGTCCACCCGGATCGGTTGAATTGAGTATCATGACTCATCGTAATTACATTCTTTTTTTGCCTCTTGTCAATACTTAATTTATCCTCTCTCTTAAGAGTACTGTATTTTTGTTGCGGAAGCAACGCAATTTTACTGCAGGGTAAACCAGTTTAGATAGATAAAATTTCTAAATCGCCAGGCTCTTCTTGACAGATAAGAAGCGCTAGTGTTTTCTGTGTCGTCACTGCTGGTCAGATATTCTGTCAGGAGATTACCAGAAAAAGATTTATGCTTTACTTCACCTCCATTGCTTCAGGGTCGAACGGTAACTGTTACTATATTGGTACTGAAAAAAACGCTGTCCTCATCGATGCCGGCATCGCCGCAGGGACCATAATCCGGCGCATGAAAAATTGTGGCCTCGATCCCGGTATCATCAGGGGTATTTTTGTGACCCATGAACATACCGACCATGTCCGGGGCGTTTCCCTCCTGGCGGAAAAATACGCGATACCACTTTACCTGACAGAAAATTCCCTGGCTCATATTGGCCCCCTCTCAGAGGCTGTTACCGCAACAGTCATACAACAGGACGATGTAAGAGATTTGGGTAATCTTGAAGTGAGGACTTTTGCAAAACGTCATGATGCTCTTGAACCTTTCAGTGTGACAGTTTCAGCGGGGGGGAAGTCTGTATCGGTCCTCACCGATATCGGTTTTCCCTGCGAAAATGTTATCGAAAGTGTTACCCGCAGTGACGTACTTTTTCTTGAAAGTAACTATGATGAAAAAATGCTGGCAGAGGGAAGTTACCCCCCCTTTCTAAAAAAACGTATCGCCGGTAGTGAGGGGCATCTTTCAAACCTCGACTCCGCGCGCCTGGTCTACAAGTATGCCCATCCCCGGTTGAAGTATCTTTTTCTTTCCCACCTCTCTGAAAAGAACAATACTCCCGCGGCAGCCCTTTCCATGATGAAGAAGGCCCTGGCGGAACGCCCGGACCTTGCTGTGGAGCTTATTGTAACTGATCGCTATGGCGAAGTACCCCTGCGGAGCCTTTAACGTCTGTCAGGGAGAGACGCGGCGGTAGAGAACCATTTTTTTGATTGAAGTTTCACGGCGGTAGTTCTCCTCCAGGATTTTTTTCAGGGCGGGTCGGTCCCGGGGGGGGAACCGGTCATAGCCGAAAAATCCCGCCGGGGAGGTATCAACAAAGTAGAGGGGGTTCTTCTTTTTGATGTCCTGGAGAAAAAGGATGAAGTTTTTCTCCCTGTTAAGGGCAATATTCTTGTCACGGGAATCGTTGGCGGTACCGAAAACCCTGCCGGTAAAAAAGTCAGATATGAGAAAACGTGACGCAGATCGCCGGTCCGCATGGTAGTAGAGGGGGGTGGCCCATCCCCAGGCATAGACTGTTTCACCGGGCGGGGCGTGCATTTTGATGTATCTGCCCGCCTCGGCAAGTGCCGGTTCTGCCTGCCGGTTAGGGTAGTTGACCAGGCGGCAGGTGGCGTTGATATCGATGCGGGCGGCAAAAAAGATGACAAGCAGGCCTGCCATAAAGATCACGGTAATGCGTCTTTTCATGGTGCTCCGGCCTGTAACTTCCAGAAAGAAGGGGGCTGCCAGGAGGGCAAGGGGGGGGGCAAGCTGGATATAATAATGGCTGTAGCAGCGCCCGCCCTGGAGCACGGCTGCAAGGGAAAGCAAAAACCAGAGAGAGAGAAATGCCAGGTAGCCCCCTGGGGGAAGTGTTAGAATCTCTCCCCGGCGCATTCGTACTGCTCCCGCGGCTATGATAATGAGGAGGGGAGCGGCCATGGCAAAAAAGATCAGGGTTCTTGCCAGGGGGCGCAGGAGAGAGAAGGCCTCGCTGCCTGAACCGATGTACTGAAAGTTATAGAGAAATCCCCATGAGAGAAAATCATCAAGGACGCCCCACCGGTGAAAGATGAAAATGAGCAGAAGAACGGGGACCAGGGAGGCAGCCCCTGTTGTCATGAGATTGACATATTTTTTCGGGGGGGAAGTTTTTCCCCCTTCTGTGCTGTACCATGACGCGGGGATGAAAACTTCCGTCGCCATGACAATGGCGACAATACCCGCCTTGTAACTCGTCAGGACTGCAGCACCGAGGAAAAGCCCCCCTGTTACAGCCCGGAGGGGGGAGAATCCTTTTATCCTGCCTGAAAGATAGCAGTAGATGGAGACCATGAGCATGACGTTAATGAGGGTCTCCCCGCTGGTAGAAATATATTTCGGTTCATGGATGTGGGTGAGAAAGATGAAAAAGAGAAGGGCCGCGAAGGATTCCCTGAACCCCGTAAAGAGGCGCGCCGTGGCATAGACCATCCCTGCTGTTGCCATGACAAGAAAGGTGGTCACAAGGTGTACCAGGGGAAGGCTTGCCCCGCCGGAAAAAAAATAGACAAGAGAAAAGAAGGCGTACATGAAGGGGGGCTTGTTGTCAACCGCATCGATATAGGGAAGGCCCCCGTTAAGGAGAATACTGGCGAATTCGCTGAAGACAGTCTCGTCGATGTCGAGAACAGGCTGGTAGAGGCCCGAAAGGCGCAGCAGAAAGATCAGTGCCATGGCGTAGAAAATCAGGCGCCGCTGTTTTTTCAGAAAAGGGCTTTGTTCGTTTTGCGTCGGCATTTGTCAGGATAAAGAAAAGGGCGCCCGGGGATGACCCCTATTTGCGCCCCCTGCCGGTTGCCCCGGTTTTTTTCTTTGCCGCGGTTTTTTTGGCTGTTTTCTTTTTAGAAGATTTTTTGTTGACTGCCTTTTTTGGTGCCGGTTTTTTCGTGGTGGTTCTTTTTGCGCTTTTCGGTTTTGTCTCCACTGCTTTTTTCAGCCTGTCGCTTTTTCGTTTTTTAACGGTTTTGAGTTGTTCCGCGGGTTCGTCGGTATGCTCAACACGCCCTTCTTCGATGTGGTATATAAGGTCAGAGCGTTCAACCAGTTCATTTTCATGGGTTGCCAGGATGGTGGTGATACCCCTTTCGTCCCGCAGCCTGATAAAGAGGTCGATAATGCCGCGGGTGGTTTCGTCGTCAAGGTTTCCCGTCGGTTCATCGGCAAGTATCAGTTTCGGGTTATTGATCACCGCCCGGGCGATGGCCACTCTCTGGCGTTCCCCCCCTGAAAGGGTTGAGGGATACTGGCTTATAATTTTTTCTATGCTGAGGAGATCAACCAGTTCATCAATCTGTTTTTTCACGTCACGGTCAGAATGGGGATTGAGTGACGCGGGATAGAGGATGTTCTGGTACGCCGTCATGTCAGGGAAGAGGTTAAAGAACTGAAAGACGAATCCCATGGTCCTGTTTCTGAATCGTGACCGTTTCCAGTCACCCCACTTGAAAATGTTCTGGCCGTTGTAGAGAACGGTCCCGTTGTCGGGTTTCAGGAGCCCTGACATTATTCCCAGGAGGGTGCTTTTGCCCGCCCCGGATTTTCCCGTCAGGGCAATCATCTTTTGCTGCTCAAAGGAGAGCGTGATGTCATCGAGAATGGATCGTTCCCCGTAGGTCAGTGTGACGTTTTTTATTTCCAGCATAGTTGCGTTCCCCTTATTTTCCCATTGATTTGAAAAGGTTCTTGTTCGAAGCGAAAAAGGCGGGCACCAGTGCCGACATGGTAGATACCAGTACTGACGCCGCCAGGGCGCTGAAGAAAACACCCGCATCGGCAGGGGCAAAATGGAGGCCCTTGAGGGCCGGGACCCATCGCGGCAGGTTCTCGGAGAGATAGCTGATAAGTGATGAACCGAGAAGGTAGCCTATAACTCCGTAGATGACACCGATAAGGGCGGCTTCAAGCATAAATGTGAGAAAGATTCTTGTCTTTGAGACACCGATGACCCTTTTAAGAGAAATGTCATAGCTGCGGTTGTAGACGATGACCATGTATGAATTGAAAATGGATATGACCGTTAAAAGAAGAAGAATCGCCGCGATGATAATAGACATGCTGTCAATGATGGACATGGCGCGGCTTGCCTTTTTCGATATATCACTCTGGCTTTCAACCCTGAGGCCGAGTTTTTTAAGTTTTGCCGTGACCGCCGGCAGTGTCTTGATGTCCTTGACGCGTGCGTACATGCGCACGTAAGAATAGCCGATTTTTCTTTTGCCTGAATCCATACGGTGTTTTCGTGAAAAGGCGGTAATGAACTCGATGGGTACCACGGCCCCGAGAAAATCGATCTTTGATGACATAGCGTGAAAGACAGCGTGTTTCTCCGTGCGGATTTCTTTGTTCGTGTTTTCGTTTGCCGTGGTTATTTTTATGACACCGGGAAAGCCCTTGAGAGAGGCGGGGGTGAACTGGGGTATTCCCACCTGGGCGGCATAGCTGTTGAGGAGCTGCATGGCGAACTGGGGGAATATGACCGGCAGGCGCTCCCTGTTTTTAAAGGAATACCAGTTTTTAACTTCCCCTTTGAAAAAGCCGCGGTTGATGCCGAAAAGGGGGAGCCGTCTTTCTTTGGTCTGCCCCAGCATGGTGACAGTGACGCGGGTGGTGTAATCCATGCGCACGAGACTGTAGACCCGTGTGAGTTCTTTCATGGAGCGGATTTTTCGTGCCTGCCAGTAACGGATGGTGTTTTCCTTGCTGGTTCGGGGCGAAAAGGCCTCTCGTCCTGCGCGGGGTTTTGGGTGGATGACAATTTCATTGATTGCCATGGTGCCGAAGATTTTTTTCCCGATGTAGTCCTTGACCGAATCCCTGAATGAGAAGTAGAAAACGAGAAAGGATATCAGAAAGAGAATGCCGAAACTGGAAAGCAGGGCCTTTACAATGTTTTTGGAAAGGTCCTTTGTAATAAAGTAGAGATTACGGTACAGGTATCGGAACATGTGGATACTTCCTTTTTTTGAAACTGCGTTACCACTATAATATCTGATTCATAGGAAGAGTCAACAGGCACGTCAAGAAAAAATCAAAAAGGAAAATTTTTGGTGGCAGACTGCCGCCCTTCTCTGGCATAATGTTCTTACGCTGTTTAAATAATTTGAGGTCTCTATGAAAACAGACAGATTTTGTCTTCTTTTGATACTTTTTTTTGTTGCCTCCTTTGCGGGCGTCATCTCTCCCCTGCGGGGAGAAAAAATGAAAGAAAAAGATGAATATATCGCACGCCTTGCAGAAGAGGCTGACCGTATGGAGTTACCCCTTGCCGGTGTTGAAGGGAACCCCCCTGTCAACCCTGAGCATTTTTCCCGCCGTCTCTATCCTGGGGGAGAAGCGGTTTCTCTTACACGTGACCTGCGGCGGCTTCGCATGGTGCGGCAGAGCTTCACCGCCGGGGAGATGCTTCTCACGGGAATGTCCCTTGATGTGCGTACTTTTACCGGGGGGGTGGGGTGTCATTCCTTTCGTTTTCGGATCAGTGATGCTGCAACCGGAAGAGTTCTGCGCGAGGGTTTTCTGCGCGAAGAGGGTGAGGGAAAGAGAGCAAAACTGCATGCCCATTTCAGGTCCCTTTACAGCATGGAGGAAAGAAAATACACCCTTGATATCTACCGGGCCTTTCCCCCGCGGCGGGGGGCCCTGCAGTTGAAAGTAGTCCATGATAAAGGTTCAGGGGGAAGTCTAACCATCAACGGACACAAAAAGAAAGGTGTTCTCATGGTGACCCTTCACGGCATAAAAGCCTTTCGTTTTAAAAAGGAGGAAGTTAAACTTCCTGCAAAAAAAATGAAAAATCCGTTTTCTCATAAAAAATATTTTCTCTATCCCCACCGTGAAATAACCGGGGGAGTGAGCCTGTTCCTGGTAGAAAGGAAGACAGGAAAACCCCTTTTTATGACTCCCCTTCTTAGTGATGCCCTGGGACCGGAAAGGGCATCACTCGATGCGGTGGGACGTGTTCATAAATTTATACAGGACGGAGTCCTGTTAAAGCCCTGCATTGACGGGATTTCTGAAGGAGGGAAAACCCTGACGGTAAGCTGGCGAATGGAACCCGGGGTATCACATTATCGTGTTTTTCGCGCTGACAGTCCCGGGGGGCCCTGGCGCCTTGCAGGGAAGACACCCTTTTTTATCTTTCGTGACAGGGGTGCAGAGCCGGGCAGGGTCTACTGGTACCGCGTACAGGCGCTTAAAGGGGACACCACGAGCATCCCGAGTCTGCCCCGGAGGGGATACCGCACCCCGGGAGATGTACAGGGCAAAGATCTCTATGCCCTTCTTGATAAAAAGAACGCCCCGGCGGAAAAGCCCGCAGGCCCTGGGGAAAAGAAACTCATGGAACAGCAGAGGGCCTGGCTTGACCGCTACCATATGAACCCCTTTACCCTGACCATTGCCCTTTTTGTGGCACGCGCCTACCTCGGTGACGGCACCATTACCGTACTCAACACTTTTGATTCATATACTACGGACACAACGCGCAGCAGGCTCTATGCTGTTCGTCCCGGAAAATACGCAGCGCTTCTTTATTCTCACAAATTTTTTCGCATTATCGAGGAAGGCCGCGGGGCCGCGGGCAATGCGATAAAGGTTACCTTCGGGACAAAGGGAAACTTCCGCCAATTTAAAACAACAGGATTAAAGGTGGCGGGAAATCATACCTGCATTGCAGGGGATAAAGGCTGTTCCCTTGTCCTTCCCCTGAAAAAAAAGATGGGGGAGATGCAGCTGAACCTTCTCCTGCGGCCGCGGACTGACCGAAAGAATAAGATTTTTTACCGTGTCTTTCGTCTGCGTGTCAATAGTGAAGATGCCGGCACTTTTTATGCAGATGGTAAGGGATGGTATCAGCTTGATATACCTGCCAGGTTCAACGGCTGTAAGAAATTGAAGATAGAGATTTTTTCTGAAAATGAAATTTCCAGGGGTGGAGGTAGAGGCTCCCTTTATATAATTAAGGCGAATCTTGTGGCTAAAAAACCGGGTGTCCTTCTGAAGAAGAGACTCATTAAAAACAGTATCCTCTTTACCGTGCCGGCAGGGCATGTGGAGTATACCTCTCCCGCAGGGGAGACCTCTCTGCTGCCCCTTTTTAAGGCAGCTGGTATTGCCACGGAATATTTCAAAAATTTTAACAGCTGGCGTTCCAATACCCTGCTTCTCAGTACCAGTGACGGGAAACTGAAAAGCCGGATTAAAAAAGCGTGGAAGAATAAGTAGCCGGGAAGGGGGTATCCTCAAGGGGAATGTGTTGATACCGGCTGCTGTCTTTTTTGATAGTATGCGTTCCTGTAATGGAATAGGTTTGACAGGTTATTGTTAAAGGTCAAAATAGCCATAATAAGATTCGGTGTCTTCGGTGAGGCTTCTATGGACAGGATCGACTATTATTCAGAGACAACCTTCCCCGGTATCTTTAGAAATCGTGCCTTTTTTTTTCGGGACAGGGTGTTTTTACGGTATCATGAGAATAATACCTGGAAGGACCTTTCCTGGTTCCAGGTCAAAGAGATGGTTGATGCTGTTGCGGGATACCTTATCGACAAAGGTATTGCCCCGGGAGACAGGATTGCCATCTATTCGGAAAACAGGCCTGAATGGGTCTGCGCAGATCTTGCCTGTCTCTCAATCGGTGCTGTTGATGTAACAATTTATCCCACCAGTTCAAGCTTTGAGGCTGAGTATGTTATTAACCATGCAGAGGTAAAGATATGTTTCTGCTCCGGCACTTTTCAGGTCAACAATGTGCTGGAAAACAGGAACAGTTTTCCGAACCTTTCGAAGATTATCGCCTTTGACAGTGAGGCGGTTACCGGTAACGGTTTTGTCGTTTCCTTTGAAGATGTCATTAAAAAGGGAAGAGAAACGGGAAATGAGGATGAAATAGACCGGCGCATCAGGTCTATAGATACCGGTGATGTAATGACTCTTATCTATACCTCCGGTACCACGGGAAACCCGAAGGGGGTCATGCTTACCACTGAAAACATGGTAGTGGAGGTGATGCATTTCCTGCGTCATCAGCCGCATCCCTGCTATGAAACCGCCCTCTCTGTTCTTTCACTTTCTCTCGCTCTTGAACGCACGACAGGGTATTACCTGATTCTCTATACCGGTGGAACGATTTCCTACAACCGCGGGCCGCGCTATCTCATCGAGGATTTTCAGCAGATCAGGCCAAGCTGCTGTATTACTGTTCCCCGGATACCTGAAAAGATGTTTGAAGGAATCATGGCGGAGGGAAAATCCCTCGGCTTTGCCCGGCGCCGGTTTTTTAAGTGGGCGGTGAAAACGGCCTTCAAAGCTTCTCCTTTTCTAAAAATGAACAGCCCTCTCCGGGGAAGTTTAAAAATAAGATATGCCCTGGCAGATAGAATGGTCCTTTCAGAGATTCGGTCCCGCCTCGGCATGGACAGGATGACATGCCTCGGTACAGGGGGGGCCCCCCTTGCCTCGGAAGTGCATGATTTTTTTTGTGGTATCGGTCTCTATCTGATAACAGGTTACGGGCTGACCGAGACATCCCCGGTTACCCACTGTCATCGCAACAGGCATATCAGCCCCATAAAGACCGGGAGTGTGGGACAGGCCCTGCCGATGACAGAATGCAGAATTGCCAATGATGGAGAGATCCTGCTGCGGGGCCCCCAGGTCATGAAGGGATACTACAGGGACGAAACGGCAACCAGGGATTCCTTTACCGATGACGGGTTTTTAAAAAGCGGGGATATCGGCTATATCGATGAGGACGGTTATCTTTATATTACTGACCGCAAAAAGGACCTGATCATTACCGCAGGGGGTAAAAACATAGCCCCCCTGAGTATAGAAAAAAAAATTCTGCTGGATCCCTATATCGAGCAGGTTTTTCTCGTTGGGGACAGGAGAAAGTATATTTCAGTATTGATTGTGCCTCATTTTGGCAACCTCGAACTCTGGGCACGGGGCAATAATGTGGTATACAGTGATTACGCAACCCTTGTCACTGATGAAAAGGTGGTGAAGCTTTACCAGACAACGATTGATGAAGTAAATGAAGAGCTTGGGCGAGTTGAGCAGATAAAAAGTTTTAGAATTTTGAACGAACCCTTTACCCTTGAAAAGGGAGAGATTACACCCACGTTGAAGATAAAAAGAAAAGCGGTACAGGAACATTACAGCAGTATGATTGAGGAGATGTATAAAGAGTGACGGGTAACTGAATTTTTTGAAAAAAAGTTGACGTATCATTATGTATACTATATTTTTGTATAGTAAACTAAATATGGAAGGTTCCTGGTCATGATACGAAAAACCGTTACCCGCACTGAAATGATTAACCTGGTTACCCTGAAATTGAGAGAAAGTACCCTTCAGACAGGAGATCCCGCCCTCCTGGCACGGCACCTGCTCAGTTACTATAACTATGATCTTGAAAAGGTTCTTGACCTGGCGGTATAAGACAACGGCTGCATCAGTCCCACCTTGTTCTGCATACGATGAGGCCGTGGCGTGAGACCTGAAATCCCTCCTCGTGTTCGACGATAACGCGGGCATCTTTCAGGTCTTCCAGGAGGGGGCGCAGGGCAGCACCGGTCAGTCCTGTAATGGTCTCCAGAGCGTACATGGTGGTAAACCGGCCATCAGCGGTTTCATGATAGATTTCATTGAGAAGTTTCAACTGCTCATCGTTCATGCTTTTTACCTCTGAGACAGTCAGTGTACTTTTTTTTTCTGCGTCAAGCTGATATTGCATTTCTGTTGACGTCCCTGTTTTTTCCTGTATCAGTATTCCATGGAAAAGATTATCGAATCCATTGTTCCAGACGGCGAAGAGGGAAAGCGTCTCGACCGGTACCTGGCGGAACGCTTTACCTATTTCAGCAGGACCCGCTGGCAGAAGGAAATCGAGGCGGGAAGGCTTTCCCTCAATGGGCGGGTGACCCGCAACAGCCATGGTATCGTTCGCAAGGGAGACAGGCTCCGGTACCGGGGGAGCGAGAGGGAGGAACCCCCGGTGGACATGACCTTCTCTTTTCTTTATAAAGATGATTTTTTCTGTGCCGTCAGTAAAAGCGGGAATATTCCCGTGCACCCCGCGGGGCGCTATTTTCACAATACCCTGCTGATGCACCTTGAAACAGTGCGGGAGGAAAAACTTTTTCCCCTGCATCGTCTCGACCGGGAAACCTCGGGGGTGGTCCTTTTTAGCCGCAGAAAGAATGCCACTGCTGCTTTTCAGAAGGCCCTTCATGACGGGTGGAAAACATACCTTGCCATTGTAGAAGGGTGCCCTCCCCGAGATTTTTTTATTATTGATACTCCCCTGGGGGAGGCGCGCCATTCCCCGGTGCGCAAAAAGCGGGAAGCCTTTCCGGGGGCTCCCGAGGGTGCGGAGACTCATTTTCACCTGTTGAAGAATTTTTCTTTCTTCAGCCTCCTCGAGGCGCGCCTGGTAACGGGGCGCCTTCACCAGATTCGAGCCCACCTTGAATCATGCGGACTTCCCATTATCGGGGATAAGATGTATGGAAGGGATGAAAGGGCGTACCTTGATTTCATTGAAGGAAAGCTTACCGTAGAGGAGGCAGAGAGACGCCTCTACTTCCCCCGCACTGCCCTGCATGCCCGGAGAGTACACCTGTCCCATCCCTTCACCGGGGATGACTTGACAATTACAGCGCCTTTGCCACGTGACATGACAGAATTTTTTTCACGCCATGGTATTGACGGGGCAGAACTGTGACGGGTCAGGGTGAGAGGAAAAGGCAGTGGAACCGCAGAGGGGAGAGTTGTTATTTCAGCGGTTTTTTCCTGAAGTCACGGTAACACTTGATCATCCACCCCAGGGAGGAATAGAGGAGAAGGAGTTTTACCAGTGATACCAGTGATGTGGCCATGATGAGTTTTTCGTTAAATATGTGCCGGGAAAAGATGATGTAGTGGATAGAGTTTTCGATGAATTCCACAGCCATGTAGATGAAAGGAACAAAAAGAAAGATTTTTTCAATTTTTTTCGGAGACGCCAGCCCTCGTTTTTTTTGAAAAAGGACTGCCGCCGAGGAGAGGAGCATTGCCGCGCAGAAGGCAAGAAAAAAGTCGATCCAGAGGGTCTCCGTGTAGAGTTTGATGCCCCCGCTTCCCCAGGAGGCGAGAATGGATTCGAAGTTAAAGCGGGTAAAGGCGAGCTGCAGGTAGATGGCACCGGGACTGTTCCCTGATATTTTTTGATCGATACGGTACTGAATGAATATCAGCAGGGCCGTTACGGCAAGAAAGAGCGGGGTGATGTTTTTTGCCCCCAGGGCATTGTAGAGCCTGTCAGAAAGTGATGATTTTTCACGGGTCATTTGCGGCCTTTTTTCCCTTTCTCAGGAGAGTCTCCCAGGCGGATGTCATAGGCGGACTTGTTGATGGGCAGGGGTATTTCCTCGTCCTGTTCTTCCTCGAGTTCATTTTTTGGGGAAGTTATCTTCCATTTGTTTTTCTCTGTTTCGAGTTTCTTTTTTATCATTTCTATCCGGGACTGTATGGTCAGGTCGTTAGGGTCCTTTACCTGTGCCTTCTCATAGTATGAAAGGGCAAGGGGAAGTTTACCCAGCTTTTCATTGGCCAGTCCCAGGTAGAGAAAAACCTCTGGTGAGTTTTCCCTCTCCTCAATGGCCTGGTTAAGGTAGCGGATTGCCTCTTCTGTTCTTCCGCTGGAAAACATCAAGACTCCCATCTGGTAGAGGGTTTTCGGGTGTTTCCTGTTCAGGCGCAGTGCTTTTTGGAGGTAGACGAAGGATTCGTCAAGATCCTGCAGTGTAAGACTCAGGAGCCCGAGGCGGTAGTTGGCGTCAAAGTTGTTGGGGTTGATAATCAGTATGGCACGATAGAGGATTTTTGCCCCGTCCCAGTTTTTTTCCCTTTCGAGTTTCAGGGCGGCGTTGAAATAGTATTCTTCTTTGTATGACAGAATCTGTTTGAGGTATTTCCGCAGTTCATGGTTGTACTCGGTATACCTCTTCAGTTGAAAAAGATGTTTCGTTTCGTCGACGAAACGCTCTTCTGCCTCGGCCAGCTCGGTTTTTTTCAAAAGGGAAAGGATCGTACCCCTGCGTTGCAGCAAGAGGGTCAGGTTTCGGTTGAAATAGAAGTTGCCGGTATCCCTGTCGAGGCGGGAGGTGATACTGCTGTTTTCATTAAGGGCTTTTTCATAGCGGATTTTCGGTATTTTCCCGGGAACAAAATCCCTGAAAAGGCGGCTGTATTTCTGTTTCTTTTTATTTTTCTTTTCAGGCATGAGTTCCTTCAGGTCAGTCCCAATCATGTGTGAGAAGAGATGGGTCTCGTCAAGAAAGAGGTGATGATATTCTTTGCTTTCAAGGATGCGGCCTTTCAATTGATTAACCTGTTGCGGTGTTACCTGAAGAGACTTTTTTTCATCTGAGTTCAACAGGACAAGAATTCCTGAAAAGAGATATGCACTGTGATGACGGTATTGGTTTTCAAGAGCCTCGATGACGCTTTTGAAGAGGCGCGCGTCAATAGTAGAAAGTTGAAAGATGTGAATGTACAGCCCCCTGGGGTGGTGCATTTTTTTTACGCGGGAAATGTAATCTTCAGTGTAGCGATAGGTGAAGTATTTCTGGTCATAGATATTGGGAATATCGATAACTGTAAAAAATTCTTTTTCGTTTTTCTGAAGAAAGAAGAGAAGATATTCCTCGTCAGGGACATAGAGACTTTTTCCCGCCATGGGAAGTTTTTCGAAATCAACATTTTTCTTTGACAGGGTGTCGATGCAGAGGGCATTGGGGAAGGACCCGATAAGGGGATTTTTGAAAAATTTCTGGTTACCATCAATGAAAAGGGCGGGCTTTTCAATGGAATGATGAAGATAGACTGTTGCAAGCCCTCTTTTCATGTTGCGTATGGTGCTGTCCTTTAATGTGAAGATTTTTTCGCCGTTGAAGGTGACATCCGTACTGTTTTTAATGAAGAGGGCATTATAGTTGGTACTCTTTAATTCTTTGAAATTTTGAATTTTTTTTACATAGAGGTGGTTGTCCAGGGGTATTTCAAAAGAAACATGGGTAATGATTAAAAGGGGCAGAAAGAGCAGTGAAAAGACAAAATAGGATATCTTTTTATAACCTTCTGCTTTACGGTTAATAAGGTAGATGCCGGGTATCACAATATTCATCAGTGTAATGATATAGAGAAGAATAAAGTACCAGCGGTAGGTAAAGTGTATAAATGTCAGGGCAATAAGTATGGGAAAGGGAAGGATGATAAAGGAAAAGTCGAGTATTTTGAAACGTCTCGTATGATCAAATTTTGCCAGGGTGTTGCGTACAGTCTGGGAAAGGGTAAAGCCAAAAACAGTAGCAGGCACCGCAAAGAGCAGAAGGCCGATATAGAAGGGAAAATGGTGATGAAAACCGGTAATGAGAAAGAGAAAAGAAAGAAAAAAAACAGGAAAAACAATTTCCGAATAGATGAACCAGAAGACGTTGCGGATCAGTCTTCCCCAGGAGAAACCGATGCTGATAAAAACAAGGGTTACTGCAATAAACAGTAATTTAACAAACCAGAGGTCACCATAGAATTTTATCGCAGCGGTATAACCGAGGAAAAAATAAATGATCATGTAGGAAAAGTTCAGATAGGTAAAAAAGAGATCGTCCCTGTGCTGCGCCGGCGCCTCGGAATCTGTTTTTTCTGCCTCGAAGTGCTGAGCATACATGGGCTGGGGATTATACTCCAGCCTGAGAAATGCAGATAGAACCATCAGGGAGAGGGGCAAAATAAGAAGTGCGCCATCAATGACTGTTTTACTGGATGCGGCAAAGGGAAGGGTCGCGGCAAAGGCAATTCCTCCCCCCAGGAGACTGCCTGCCAGTGCGGAGAGAAAATAACCGGAGAGGGCCTCTTTTTCGTCAATAAAGATACCACAGGAAATTTTCATGAGATAGTTTGTCTTTATCCCGCAGAAAAAAGAAAGGATGACAAGAAACAGGGGAATGTATCCCGGCCAGGCATGGAAAACCTGCAGAAGGGGTCTGCTTTCTGCGGGGGTAATGATCCCTTTCAGGAAGAAAAAGCCTGCGAGGAGTGAAAATAACAGTTCAGAGGTAATAATGACAGCCCGCCAGAGTGAGGTCAGTGAAAAGATGAGCCTTCCCGCAAGGTTTCCCAGGAAAAGACCGGCAATAATGAAAAGGAAAAGGGTCCCGGTGACTGGAAAGTAGGGAAGATACCAGGCCCCCTCAAGAACGAGCTCAACGGTTATGATGGCGAGTATAGCAGCAGAAAAAAAAGAACTGAAATATATATGTTTTCTCTGTTTTGTGTTGGAATAGCTGAATTCCTGAATTGTACTCATTCAGTTTTGCTCCCGGAAAATGGAAATATATGCATAGATGTCCCTATTAAATAAATAATTACAACTATTTTTTATTCTGATTTTTCCATGTTTTGGAATTTCATTCATTGATTTTTATTTTTTCCTGTATAACTTGTCTTTCGGGAACAATTTTTTTCCGATATGATTACTATGAAATACTTCGATAAAAAACAGAGAATATCTGCCGGCCTCTTCACTTTATTAATTATCGGCACATCCCTGCCGGGGCAGAATGTAAAAAAGGATGCTGATACGGTCTCTTCATTGATGGCATCTTCCCAGTACCGCAAGGCCCTTAAAAAAATTACTGAAAGGCTGGACAAAATTTACAGTTCCCGGGTTGAAGACAAAAGGATTCCCTCTGAGTTTATTTCCCTGAAGAACACCAGGGAGGATATTGATCTTAAAAGACTTTTCAGGGAACGGAAGGCCCGGGGCTTTTTTATTGAAGAGAACCCCACCCTTTCACGCCTGCATTTCCAGGCGGGACGCTGTTACCATGAGCTGAAAAAGTATAACAAGTCCATTACTCATTATCTTCAGTCACTGAGATTTAAAAAGATTGAACCTTACAAAGATGACAGGGTCTACTATGGTATGGCTCGCGCATTTTTCAAGGGAAACAGAATGAATGCCTACTACCGTCATCTCGAGGCGGCATCTCATCTGAATCCTGAAAAGTATGAATATTCACGGGAACTTGCCCTGGCCCTTTCCCATACCAGGGAAAAAAGAAAAGCACTCTATCACTTGACCCGTTTTCTCGGGGTGAAGGGGAAGGAAGCAGCACCAAAGCTCTATCTCCTTGCGGGAACCCTTTACGAGGAGACGGACCGTTACCTGGAGGCTGAAAAATATTACAGGAAGTACCTTGAACTGAAACCGGAAAACGGTGAAATGCATTTTGCCCTTGGTGTTATTGCCATGAAAAGGACAGGGAACTATTCACTGGCGAGGAAGTCACTCCTGGCAGCATCAGAAAAATTACCGAAAGATGATATCCTGCGGAGAGCGCGAATCAATGAATACATGGGAGACATGGCCCTTCATGACAGGAAGTTTAAAAGCGCTGTGAAGCATTATGGCGTTGCTATTAAGTATCATGAAAAGGTGAAAGAGGGCCTTGATGCCATGGAAAAGAATGTGGCGGAGTTGGGGAAGAAAATTAATGGAATCAAAGCAGACCTTCTGCGTACGCAGAATTATGACCGGTTTGAAGAGTATGAATTTTTGCGAAGCGAAAAGGGGAAAAAGGAACTTGAACTGAAAAAGATAAAATTGAATTATGAAAAATTAAACAGTGGCAGGCTGCACTGGAATACTGCTTATTCCCTGGAGAGGCGTGATAAACTGAAAGAGGCAATTGTATATTACCGAAAATCAATATTTTTTGATTACAAGACAAACCGTGCCAGAAAAAAGATAATCAAATTAAAGTTGAAAATAAAACGGGGATATTAAATTGTTGCATTGAATGAAAAAATGTGATTTCAGTAGATTTTTTGTAAAACTCTATATGTAAAGATTAACTTTTTGTCATGTAATCAATGAAACAGTGAGACTATCGGTATATGGGAGGAAACAATGTCAGGTCATTCCAAATGGGCAACCATTAAAAGAAAAAAGGGCGCTCTTGATGCAAAAAGGGGAGCGATGTTTACCAAGATCATTCGGGAGATTACTGTCGCTGCCAAAATGGGAGGCGAAGATCTCGAATCGAATCCCCGTCTGCGTACAGCAGTCAACAAGGCAAAGGGTGTTAATATGCCCAATGATAATATCGAGAGGGCCATTAAGAAAGGGGCGGGGACCCTTGAAGGTGTTACCTATGAAGAGGTCAGGTACGAAGGATATGGTCCCGGTGGCGTTGCCATAATGGTGGACTGCCTTACGGACAATAAGAACAGAACAACCCCGGAAATCAGGACCATTTTTAACAAGAATAACGGGAATCTCGGTGAAACAGGTTCTGTCAACTATCTCTTCGACCGCAAGGGTGTTTTTGTCATTGATGAGGGGCAGACAAACGAAGACGATGTCATGGAGATGCTTCTTGACTTTGACGTAGAGGATATCAAGGCCGAGGATGGCAATATCGAAGTGATCACAAGCCCTGAGGGATTTTATGAAGTTTCAGAATTTTTAATGAAAAAAGAATTGAACCTCTCCATGAATGAAATTTCCTATGTGCCCCAGACAACAGTTGCCCTTGATGAGAAAAAGGCAGGGCAGTGTATGAGGCTCATAGAACTCCTCGAGGATCATGATGATTCTCAGAATGTCTATTCGAATTATGATATCTCTGATGAGATTATGGAAAAGCTCAGCGGTGAATAGTGAGAATACTCGGTATTGATCCCGGCTATGGAACCCTCGGCTGGGCCGTTATCGGAAGTGATCGCAGCCTTTACCAGTACGGCACTATCGATACCGATAAAGAGAGTTCCCTGGGGAGCCGTCTCCTTGATATCCACCGGGGGATATCTTTTATTATCAATGAGTACAGGCCTGAAACCGTTGCCCTGGAAAGGCTTTTCTTTTCAAATAATACCACAACTGCCATGGATGTCTCACGGGCAATTGGTGTCATTATCCTGACACTGGAGATGGCACAACTTCCCTACTGCGAATATACCCCCCCCCAGGTTAAACAGGCCCTTACCGGGTATGGCAGGGCCGGTAAGGGGCAGGTACAGGCAATGGTAAAGACACTTTTTGGTCTCAGGGATATCCCCCGGCCTGATGATGCCGCGGATGCCCTTGCCATTGCCGCATGTCATTCTTTTTCTATTACATGAGATAACTGGTCGCTGCATCCGTAGTTTCCAGAGGGCTCATCCCTGTTACATGAAATCTGAAAGACTTTGAAGATTGCAGTGTCAGCCTTGTTAACCTCTTGAAAAAAATCGCGGGACTGACAAGGCATTTTTAAATTTTGTCCCTGGCGGGGGTCAGAGCCTCTCCCCGGGCAATGGTGCCGGTGATAAAAGTTCTTGCCAGTATTGAAAATAAAGGTATAAATATCAGGATATTTTGCCTGCTGTACCAGGAAAAGGAGATTTTTTATGCCGGATACTCTTCTGGTATTTTTTTTCATATATTCTTTTATCGGGTGGTTGATCGAAGTAGGTTATCGTTCATATACAAGGGGAGCCTTTGTCAACGCCGGTTTCCTCAGGGGGCCTTTTGTTCCCATCTATGGTTTTGGCGCCCTGCTGGTGATAATGATAAGCGAGCTTTTTCCCGGGGCTTGTTTTTTTATAGAATTCATCCTCTTCGGGGCAGTCCTTTCATTCCTTGAATACATGGTCGGTTTTTTCGGCGAGCAGTATTTCAAGATTAAATTGTGGGATTATTCTGAGAACAGTTTCAATCTTCATGGCAGGATATGCCTTCTCTATTCTCTTTTCTGGGCAGCAATGGCTACCCTGCTCATCAACTTCATCCATCCTGCTTTAGAAGTTCTTATCGCAGAGCCAGGCTCAGGCGTGACAGGGACCATCGTAACAATCCTGCTTATTGCTCTTATGGTTGATTTTACTGTTTCAGTCTTCTCATTAAAAAGCTTCAGGGACAACATGGCCTATTTTTTTGAGAATTACCTGGACCTCGATAATGAAGAGCTTGAAAAATATTCCCGTTCCTTCAGACGTTTTCTCGAAGCCTTTCCTGATCTCAATAAATATTTTAATGATAACATCGGCAATGGTTTGAGAGAAAAAATTGATTCTATCCTCAACGGGATAAACCGGAAAGTCCAGGATGGACTGGTTGAGAGGCAGCCTGACGAGGAAGAGTTCTATAAAATAGTAGGAGATATTCTTGGTAATGAAGAATTTTTGAAACTTAAAAACTTTTTTCATCATAATGGATCAATATATGAACACGCGATAGATGTTTCCTACTATGCATATAAAATTTCCCGATATCTCGGTCTCGACTATTATTCTGCCGCCCGCGGTGGTCTTTTGCATGATTTTTTTCTCTATGACTGGCGAAACCACGACAGCCCCGATCTCGATAAAAAGAAATCTCATGGTATATGGCATTCAAAGATAGCGTTAAAAAATGCAGAAAAGGAGTTTACACTCAATGCTATAGAAAGGGACATTGTCCTGAAACATATGTGGCCTCTCACCCTCGTACCGCCCCTGTACCGCGAGTCCTTTGTGGTTTCCTTCGTGGATAAGTACCTTTCATCAAGAGAATTTTTTGGCGAGATAAAGAAAAATATCCAGGAGAAGCGAAGCAGCGAATGAAAATGATAAAATATAATCGACATATATTAATCTGATCTC
>CAZHNW010000026.1:0-1358 GCA_964534225.1 uncultured Leptospirales bacterium
TATATTCAAAATGTATATTCTGTAAAATAGTTATCATGGAGTTGCGATGAACAGTGCGCTTGACTGTTTAAAACAGGCATAAGAAGACTGTAACTGGGCTGATGATACCATGAAAGCGGGGTATTATGCGCAGGCGTGTTTTGTCGCTCAACAGGTAGGAGAAAAGGCCCTTAAGGCTTTGGCTCATTTTAAAGGCGCTGATCTTGTAAAAAGTCATTCCGTAACAGCTATCGCAAAATCTCTCAATATCAATGGGGATATCGAAAAAATGGGCAAGAAGCTTGACTTATACTATATCAGTACACGTTACCCTGATGCCGTTCCATCCGGCGCTCCCTTTGAATATTTTACCGAAGAGCAGGCGAGTGAGGCGGTAGCCTTCGGGCGGAGAATACTGAAATATGTGCGGGAAATCATCGAAGAATGATATCATCGTTTTTCTGAATAGAGATCCTCTCTATGGCTATTCCAGGGAGGAGTATATAGAAAAACTGAAAACAGCATTGTCCGGAAGGGTGGAACAGGCCTGGTTCTTCGGCAGTTTCACAAACGCGGATTTTTCAAAATTCAGTGATATCGATATTATCCTGGTAAGTGACACTGGTCTTCCCTTTATCGAACGGGCACAGGCATTTTCTGATCTTCTCAATATGGTACCAACAACTGATATTCTTGTCTATACACCCGAAGAGTTTAAAAAACTGAAGCAAAATCCGTCACCGGGCTTCTGGCAAAGCGTAGTAAAAACCATGGAGCGCTTCATGTAGAACGCGGACCGCCTCATGGCCCCCCCCCAGGAGAATTTTATTGACCTGCCTCTATTTTATGATATAATCAAAATGAAATGAACCAGAGATTGTTCTGCCGCCAAAAGAAAAAACGAAGTCCCCTGGCCATGGCCGGCCTGTTAACGATGATGCTCATGCTGGGCACCTGTCAGTTCGAAAGTGTCATCATCGCCTGGAATAACGGCATCATCCCCTACTTCTTCACGGGATACTTCACCGAAGAAGAAATCGCCACCACCAGGGAGGCCATGGCAGAATGGGAATCAGCCTGCGGGGTGAAATTTATCGAGGTGCTGCCCCGCTCAACAGCATACGAAATCGAAAAGGATGAAATCCGCATGTCATGGTCATCAACGATTGGATCAAACAATGTAAGTAACTACATGTCCTTCGGTTACTATGACTCCTATGCCTACGGGCATATCCTGCACGAGCTGGGGCACTGCCTGGGCCTGATCCATGAGCACCAGCGGCCTGACCGTGATCTCTATGTAGAGATCATCTGGGACAACATCTGGCCTGAATATGAATTCAACAGCGGTTATAATAGGAGCGATGCTCATCTCACCC
>CAZHNW010000026.1:1368-42013 GCA_964534225.1 uncultured Leptospirales bacterium
AACTTTGACATGAGGGACAACCCCCTCATAAAAGAGGAGGAGTTTCCCTATGATTACAGCTCAATCATGCATTACCACAGCAGGGGCTACAGCATTGATGGCAACGAAACAATCCTGCCGAAAGACGGGCGTGCCATCATGAGGACCGAAAGCCTCACAGAAACAGACATACAGAAGGTGCAGGCCATCTACGGCCCCCCCTTCGAAGAGTAGAAAGAGATGCGAAAAATACTAACAGCACTGACATCCATCACTCTTCTTTTTTCTCTTCCCCTTGCGGGGGAAGAGAAGGCCGCACCAGTGCCAAAAGCCGTACCCGTTAAAAAAGAAAAAATGTCAGACCGGGAAATGCAGAAAGAAATTGAAGATCTCAAAGAAGAGATGGAAGATTTAAAAAAACGCGTCTCAAAGGCAGAAAAGGATATCCACGTCCTGGGGAGTCTGCGCATCAACGGCTTCTTCGATGTCTATATCAGCAACTACGAGAACAAGCCGAACATTCTCGAAACCGGAAACTTTGAACTGCACATCCAGAGCCTTTATAAATCCTTCCAGGTTGCCGCCGCACTTGTCTTCAACGAAGGGGCGCAGCTGGGGGTTGCCTTCATAGACTACCACCTCTACGGCGGAGACATCGCCCCGCGGGGGCGCCTCTTCAGGGAAAAGGGTATGCATATCCAGGTGGGGAAGTTTGACGTTCCCTACGGCAATGACTGGCAGCACTTCACATCGGTCAACCGCATGACCGTCACCCCGCCCCTCACGACAGAACTGATCATGGAAGAGGGATACAATGATGTGGGGGTACGCCTTTTGACAAACTTCGTTTCATTCTACGGGACCTTTTATGTCCTTCGCGGCATAGACGAGGGATACTCCTACGGGGGCAACTCCTTCGGGGGAAGAATCGGCATCACCCCCTTCAATAATCCTTACCTTTTAAAAAGGGAAGACATCCCCCTTCTTGACATTGCCTTCTCCTACATCCATGATGTCAATACCGCCTATGAAACAACAGAAAAACTCCTTGCCGTTGACATCGAAGGCAAGGTGGGACCGGTAATCCTCCGGGGAGAATACTACCGCCGGGACAAACTCGTAGGAATACTCATGAACGGGTTTCATGTCACCACGGGCTTCGACTTCGGCACATTCACGAGGGCCCCCCTTATACTCTTTCTGCGATATGACTTTTATCACATGAAAAGGTATATTAAATCAGATGAGACAAACCAGCTTTCCCGCCTCACCATGGGCTTTAACCTGAACATAGCAAAAATATCATACCTGAAACTCGAGTACCAGAGGTTTCTGACAACTTATGAGGAGTATACCAGTACAGAATATTACAATGATAATCTTTTTTATCTGCAGTTAATAATAAGCTTTTAACGGGGCGAAAATATGCGTATTCTACTGACATTCATCCTTCTCCTCGGATTCAGCGCCCTTGTCGGCGGGGTCGATCCTGAAACGGTCAAAATCATGCCCTTTGTAAGCGACCCCTCTTACTGCGCAAGGTGCCATAAGGGAAACAGCTTCCCTGAACCCGCATGGGCCTGCAAGAACTACTGCATCACCTGCCATAAAGAAAACAACCGCACACATCATAAAACCGACGCGCCAATGAAAAAGAAAAGGCCCGGTATCATGGCAACAGCGCGGGGCAAAATCACCTGCCGTACCTGTCATAACCTTAAAGGGAACAGATACGGCAAAAAATCATGGAAGGCAGAAAGCCTCTATGACAGCATTTTCTCAAAAAAGAAAAAATATAAAACATACTATCTCATAATGAGAAACAACGATGGACAGCTCTGCAAAAAGTGCCACTGAAAGGAGGGAGCATGAAAGAGAACAGAAGAAAAATAATTCTTATAGACAGGAAATACCAGTTCAAAATGATTATCAAGTTCATCATGGTCAATATACTTGCCCTTGCCATCTTCGGCATACTAATCTTTCTATTCTTCAACAACGAACTTGACACCAACCTGAGAACGGCCCACGTCACCTACCGGAACATCAGGGACAT
The DNA here is from genome assembly GCA_964534225.1 of uncultured Leptospirales bacterium. Classification (GTDB taxonomy): domain Bacteria; phylum Spirochaetota; class UBA4802; order UBA4802; family UBA5550; genus CAZHNW01. Next base: position 3,404 of record CAZHNW010000026.1, read on the forward strand.
GCTCCTTCCCATTGTGGTGACCCTCTCCATCATCAACATCATCATCACTTCAATACTCGTGTTCATCTTTGTCCTCTATGCCTCGCACAAACTTGCGGGGCCCCTCTTTCGTTTTCTCCAGGTTCTCAAAGCGATGACAGAACGCAACTATGCCGCCTACTCTGATCTGCGTGAAGGCGACCAGCTCCAGGAAATTTCAGATGAGCTGAAAAACTGCACAGAAACACTGAAAAATGACATGGCGGCAATAGCTGAAAAAATCGATGACTGTGAAAAAAACAGTGATGACACCGGCAAAGTAAAAAAGACAATGGGGGAAGTAAAGGCACTGCTGGAAAGTTACCGTTTCAAATAACCGGCACACATCTCACAGAAGGTCAACGGGATCAATATCTATCTCGAGATAGAGTCCCTGCGCTTTGACCGTATCTTTTACGCCCCGAACGATACGCCTCAGCTCACGGATATCCTTTCCCTTGAGAATGATGTGATGACGGAAGTTACCGCCGATCCGTTCCAGGGGCGCCGCCGCCGGTCCCAGGAGAGAAACAGAAAACTTCCCCCCTGAAATAACCGAACGAAGCGCTGAAGCAAGCCTGTCTGCTGCAGAGGCAACAGCTTTCTGGTCACTCCCCCGCACGAGAAGGCGAACCAAACGGCAAAAGGGGGGATAGTTCAGTGCCCGGCGAAACTCGATTTCACTGTTATAGAACCCCTCGTAATCCTGCCGCAGCACCATGTCGAAAAGGGGATGCTCAACATCCAGGGCCTGGAGAACCACGGTGCCCCCGGTCCCGCCCCGCCCGCTGCGCCCCGCCACCTGCGTCAGGAGCGAATAGACCCTCTCAGATGCCCTGAAATCAGGGATATTCAGACCCAGGTCTGCCAGGAGAATGCCGATGACCGAGACCCTGTTGAAATCAAATCCCTTGGATACCATCTGGGTTCCCAGGAGGATGTCGATCTCCCCCTTTTTCATCCGGTCAACCAGTTCATAGACAGACTTTTTCTTTCGCGCTGTGTCCTGGTCGAGGCGAAAGAGACGCGCCGCGGGAAAAATACCTGCAAGCTCATCTTCAACCTTTTGGGTGCCTGTACCGACCTTTGCCAGGTCTTCAGCCCCGCAGGAGGGACAGACCGCGGGCATGGGCCGGTGATACCCGCAGTAATGACAGAGAAGCTGGTCCCCGCGGTGGTAATTCATGCTGATTGAACAGTGGGGACAGGTGATGACCTCGCCGCAGCCGTTGCAGAGTACAAAGGGAGAAAAGCCCCGCCTGTTGAGCAGAAGAATGGACTGTTCATTTTTTTCCATGGCGCGGTGAACATAGAGCTTCAGCTGCGAGGTGATGCTCTCCCGGCCCCTTTCACTCTTCGCGCTGACAATTTTTATTTCAGGAAGCGAGGCCCCGCCAAAGCGCTGCGTCAGTTTATGAAGCTGAAAGGTCCCTTCCCTGGCGGTGTAATACGATTCGATTGAGGGAGTCGCTGAGCCCATGAGAAGAAGGGCCTTTTCCGCGTTGCAGCGGTAAAGGGCCACCCTGCGGGCGTTATAGCGGGGTGTACTGTTTTCTTTATAAGAGCCGTCATGCTCTTCGTCAACAACGATCATGCCCAGGTCAGGGCACTGGAGAAAAACAGAGGATCGCGTACCGATTGCCACGCGTGCTTCACCGGAATAAAAACGCTGCCAGTTATAGAGGCGCTGGTTCTTTGTCAGCTGGCTGTGGTAGAGTATAAGCTCGTCACCGAAGACACGGTAGAGCCTTTCGTATATCTGTGAAGAAAGGGATATCTCCGGTACAAGAAAGATAACCGACTTACCGCGGCCCATCATTTTACCGGCCAGTTCGATATAGACTTCTGTCTTGCCGCTGCCGGTGACACCATGGATGTAATGCCTGTTTTCTCCTTCAGAAAAACCCTTTTCTATTGCACAGGCGACTTCTTCCTGTTCAGGGGTCAGTACCTTTTCGTGGTAGACTTCTTCTCCAAAGGGGACCTTAAAACGGTCCGAGGGCCTTTCCCCTGAAGGGAGCGCCATTGCCATGACTTCCCCCGGCGCGGCAAGGTAACTTCCGGCAACAAAGCGGCAGAGATCAATAAAGGCCCCGCCAAAAAGCGGGGTCTCATCCACGATTTCAATGAGTTCCTTGACGTCATACCCTTTGGGCTTTTGGTCATGAACGTCAACAATGGGGGCAATGGTTTTTCTTCCTGCAAAATTAATACGCGCCCTCTGCCCCGCAACAGGAGTCACTCCCGCCGGGACGGCATAGGTAAAGGACTGATCAAGAGGATAGGATACATAGACTTCAATATACATGGCAGGGGTTACAGCTTATCCCTTTCGGCTGCAGCCGTTTTCAGGGTGTTCCAGGCGGCACGCTTCATTTCGGGATTCTTAATGAGGGTTATAGGATGCTCAAAGGCATACCAGATGATGCCCCTGCTCTCATGCACGATTTTCTGCAGGGGCTGCATTTCTCCCATGACGAAAACCATCTTCGGTTTTACCACAGCCAGTTCCTCTCTGAGAATCTCAAAACAATTACTCATCATTTCACTGGGACGGGTAAAAACATTCCCGGGTTCACACTTTATCATGTTGGTGATATAACACTCCCGCATATCAAGGCCAATGGCGACAAGCATTTTTTTCAGGGTTTCAACAGACTCTGCTTTAAGAATTTTTTTCTCAACCCTGTCGACAAGGCGGGGGCTGTGCAGTATCACCATTACACCGCTGGTACCGGTCCCGAAGGGAAGTTTTCTTTCCACTGTATCGCCGCAGGCACGGCAAAGATTAATCTTTTCCCTTATTGTATCAAGTGATGAGGCGGCAACGTGTTTACTGTTTTTCTCGTCACAGGCTGAATGTGCCAGCCACTCTTTCAGCACCTTTATCTCCTCCTCTCCCCGTGTCATGAGGAGGGAGGAGTTTTCCCCTGCCGCTGCAAGATAGTTTATGATATCAGTTTTCAGCCGTTTTCTCATTCAGCCAGGTTCTCCATGTTTATGCCGTACTGCTTGATTTTCCTGTGGAGATTACTCCTTTCCACTCCCAGTGCCTTTGCCGTCAGTGTGATATTCCTGTCATTTTTTTTCAATGTCCTTTCTATATAATTTTTCTCGAACTCTTCCCGGGCCTGTTTCAGGGTTGCTCCTCCCACGACTTCCATGCCACCGTTCTCTCCGGATTCAAAATGTTTCTCGATATCCTCACGGGTAATGGTCCCCCCCGGCACCATAATAACAAGGCGTTCAATGATATTTTTTAATTCCCTGACATTTCCAGGCCAGTTGTAATTGCGTAAAAATTCAAGGCCCGCGTCATCGACCACCTTGCTGCCTGTACCATGTTCGTCTGAAGTCTTTCGCAGAAAATATTCCACGAGAAGATCAATGTCTCCATCCCTTTGAGAGAGTGGAGGAGCCTCGATGGGAATAACGTTCAGGCGGTAATAGAGGTCTTCACGAAACTTTCCCTCCTCAATGGCCTTTTTCACATCGACATTGGTACCGGCAATCACCCGTACATCGACATCAATGGTTTCATTTCCCCCTACCCTTTCGAACTGCTGTTCCTGCAGTACACGCAGCACCTTTGCCTGCGCCGCCAGGCTCATGTCACATACCTCATCGAGAAAAATTGTTCCCCTGTTGGCCAGTTCAAATTTTCCGATACGGCGGTTAAGAGCCCCGGTAAAGGCCCCCTTTTCATGTCCAAAAAGTTCACTCTCGATAAGTTCCGTGGGTATTGCCGCGCAGTTCACCTTCACAAAGGGACGGTCAAGGCGCCGTGAACGCTGGTAGATGGCACGGGCAATAAGCTCCTTTCCCGTTCCGCTGTCACCGGTAATAAAGACACGGGCATTGGTACCCGCGGCGGTTTCTATGACCTGGCGGATTTCCATAATCCTTTCGGATTTCCCCACCATTTCATCCTCGCCGAGGGACTCCTGCTTCAGCTTGAGATTCTCCCTCCTGAGGCGCACCTGTTCAAGGGCATTGTTCACGGATGTGATTACCCTTTCCATGGTGGGGGGTTTTTCAAGAAAGTCAAAGGCCCCCATGCGTGTTGATTTGACCGCTATGTCAATGGAACCGTGACCTGAAATCATAATTATCGCAAGGTCTGGATAAATTTTTTTGATGCGCTCAAGAAGATCAAGTCCGTCAGAATCCGGGAGCCACACATCAAGGATAACCAGATCGACTTCATTGGAGGCAAGAAATTTGACCGCCTCATCTCCCGTCTCAGCGGGAAAAACAAGATGCCCTTCATCCTGCAAAATGGATGCAAGTGTCTTTATTATATAAACTTCGTCGTCAACGACAAGAATCCTGGACATACCCCTACTCCTCTACCGGCAGCTCGATTACGAAAAGGGCCCCCGCTTCGTACCGTGGATCATGATACACCCTGCCGCCATGCTCAATTATTATTTTTTCGACAATGGAGAGCCCCAGGCCGGTACCCTTCTGCTTGCGTGTATAGCCGGGCTTAAAAACATTCATTGCAATATTACCGGCGATACCAGGCCCGGTATCACTTATTTTAATGACAATTATCTCCCTTTCACTGCTCCAGGAGGCATCGATGAAAATCTTTCCCTTCCCCTCCATGACCTCGATGCTGTTTTGAAGGATATTGCCCATGGCCTGCCGCATAAGAGAACGGTCAACATACACGGTGGGAATATTTTCCGCAACACTGATTTCGAAATCGACCCCTTCATGAACCCTGAAGACATTTACTGAATTTTCAATAAATCGTTTTACTTCAGCAGACTCCTTTTTCATTTCAGGAAGTCGGGCAAACTTTGTAAATTCCTTTAATATATTCCGCAGGGCATCAACCTCTTCTATGATGGTCTCTGTTCCCTGGTTGATAACTGTCTCAAGTTCAGGATGACCTTCATCGAAACGTCTCTTGATTCTTTCCGCCGACAGACGGATTGGCGTCAGGGGATTCTTGATCTCATGAACAACACGCCGTGCCATGTCACGCCAGGCCTCCAGTATCTGTTTCTGGTAAAGGACTTTTCTGTTTCTGTCAAGCTCACCCACCATCTCGTTGAATGAATCGACAAGAAGGCCTATTTCGTCACCTGATCTTTTCTCGAGTTGAACACTGAAATCTCCCCGCGAAAGGTCCCTGGCAGCATCAGCAAGTTCATGGATGGGACGGGTAATATTTCTGGAAAGATAAATACTGATAAGAATGGCAATAAAAATCACTACTATTGATATTGAAAGAAGAAAAATCCCTCCCCAGTCACGGAAATACTCACGCAGGTAGCGAAGACGAAAAAAGTCATCTGCTGAATTGCTGAAGAGAACAGACCTCTTTTCTATTTCAAGGGGGATCTTTTTATAAAAAACGATAAGGTGCCCCTTTAATATCATTGCCCCGGCAATAATATCCCCCCCGGGCAGGTGGAGACGGTCAACGCGCCCCTTCTTTCCCACTGTCGTCCCCTGGTAAAAGGCAACAAGGTCTTTTCTTCCGGCCATATTTGCAAGGGGAATGAGTTTTACATTGTTAGAATAGACTATACGCTGAAAAAAGAGGGCAGTAATGCCTCGCATGCCCGAAAGGGCTGCTGCAGTTTTTCTGTCAGTTTTCGAACCAGGATGCAGCTGCCTGGTTTCAACAAGATAACGAAAGGCTTTGCATTCTGTCTTTACCTCTTTGCCTATCTGGAAAACAGCATCATCTGACATTTCGATGGCCACATTAAGGGCGCTGCTTGTTTTATCCGCCGCGAGCCGGGTCAGCACCTCATTGATAAAATTATTTGAGGCAAAAATTATCGGCAGTGATGAAAGAATGGCTACAAAAACAAAGGCGAGCACCATCTTATTTCTGAAACTCGAGCCAATGGTGAATGAATCGAGATAGAGATTACGGCGAAAAGAAATTACAATGAAATATATTGCAGCAATGACAGGAACCGTCATGACCGCATAGATGAAAAAATCCTTACCGATAAAAGCCCCGGACTCCTTGTCAGGAAAAAGGCCGATAACGATAACAGCGAAAAAAATAAAAATACCGAATAAAAAAACGGCATCCTGCAGATTGTTCTCATCAACGGTAAGATTTATTTTTCGCAGGAACCATTTCATATGATTATTGCACATTACCCCGATTGATTATTTTACCAGGGGATCAGTTCATGCTGAAATTGCTTTCTATCAACCCCGCAATGACACTTACCGCTTCATTGGCGCCCTCTCCCTCGGCCCTGATAAGAAGTTTTGAACCGGAAACAATGGCAAGACCCAGAACTGACATAATAGATTTGCAGTCAGCCTCAACGTTGTCTTTTACGAGAACGATATCACAGGCAAACTTCATCGCCTCCCTTACCATCATCATGGCAGGGCGGGCATGTACCCCCGCGTCACTGGTAACAACGACCTCTTTTTCAACCATCTGATATATTCTCCGATTTAATCCAGTCCTGAATTTTTTTATCCAGCTCCCGCGCCGAATGGATGCCGAGTTTCCTGAGACGCTGATTTAGAGCAGCCGTTTCAATAATAATGGGAATATTTCTCCCCGGCCTTACCGGTATGGTAATATAGGGTACATCTATGTCAAGTATGGTATATTTTTTTTCTTCAAGGCCCAAACGGTCATATTCTTTCGTGCTGTCCCATTCTTCAAGCAGGGTTACCAGCTCGATTCTCTTACGATTACGTACTGACCTTATACCAAAAATATCGCGGACATTAATAATTCCCAGGCCCCTGATCTCCATGTGGTGTTTCAACAGGGGGGTACCACTTCCCATGAGAAGGGATTCATCAACCTTTTTAATAACCACCATGTCATCTGCCACGAGACGATGCTGCCTTTCAATGAGCTCAAGGGCGCATTCAGACTTCCCTACACCGCTTTTCCCCAGGAGGAGAACACCGACACCAAATACATCCACCAGAGTGGCATGCATCGTTACCTTCGGCGCAAAGACATCATCGAGAAAATGAATCAGCAGGGAGGTAAAACGTGTCGTGTCCCTGCGGGTAACCATAACCGGCACGTTTTTTTCCTCTGCCTCTTTCAGGAAGATATCATCAGGATGCTCATCGTGGGTAAAAAAACAGCAGAGCACATCATAAGAAAAAAATCTCTTATAGGTCTCTTTTCTTTTCTCCGCGGAAAGCTGGCGCATAAAGGCTGTCTCGCCGAGTCCGAAGATCTGTATTCTATCGTAAGCGAAAAAATCGAAAAAACCCGCCAGGGTAAGCCCCGGACGGTTTATATCACCCACTTTTATCTCTTTTTTCAGCCCTCCCTCCCCGGCGAGAAGATTCAGTTGAAGATCAATACGCGCAGTATTCTCGAGGAAGTTTTCAACTCTTATGTATTTTTCCATGGAAATATTTTTGGTACCGGTCAAAAGGCCGGTACCATCACTTCGCAGTCTTTGCCATTTCTGTATATAACATTAAAATATTGAGACTCTGAATTGAAAAAGGGTATAAAGTTTGAACCATTCTTTTCCATCTCTTTCAGGGCCTCGGGCAATGTCATCTGCCTGACACTTTTACTGTCAGCCTTTTTAAACCTTATCTCGGGGTTCGCCGGTGAATCATCGACAACTTCGAGATCATATTCGATAAAAGTATCATGCTCGAATTTATGTTCAACGATTTTTTCAAAGGGAATCTCCACCATGCGGATACTGTCATCTGTCCTGAAAAGAGCGGCATAGCATTTGTTGGAATAATCAATGGCGCTATTCATGTCCTTAACCCCCTGCTTGAAAAGAATAAAATCATTCTCTTCGGTTTTCATCTGCAGGTAGGCCTCGATATTATCTATAGGCTTGTTGCTCACCTGGTTAAGCCTGACTTCAAAGCCGTCACCCCCTTCTTCCAGGTCAAAAATTATGGGAGTCTCACTGCGCGGTCCCTTGTGTGTCTGGTGTTTTTCCTTGTACCTGACAATCTGTTTCTCCATCTTATCCAGAAGAAGATCAATAGCTGAATAGAGATCCGCTGCTTTTTCCCTGCCGTGGAACTGCACCCCATCACCATTGATTATTACTTCCGCCCCGTGATCGAGCTTTTCCACATACATGATAATATGAGCATCAATCAACTGATGAAAATATGTCTCCAGTTTTGTAATTTTCTTTTCGGCATACTCTTTTAAATTGTCAGAAACTGAAATGTGTCGACCAGTGATTGTTATGTTCATAGACTTTTACGCTCCTGTTCTTTAATCAAAGTTAACTTCTTTCGCTTGTTAGAAGAAGGAATTCCCAGAAGGCCGCGGTACTTGGCTACCGTACGACGGGCAACCTGTATTCCCTCTTCCTTGAGCGCGTCAACGATATCCTCGTCACTGAGAGGCGTGCCCTGCGGCTCAGCCTTTATCAATTCAGCAACGCGGTTCTTGACCTGGTCAGAAGACCTTTCCTCTTCTGAACCATCAACTGATTTGAGTCGTGAAACAAAAAAGTGTTTCAACTCAAATACCCCCCAGGTAGTTTGCACAAATTTATTGCTGGTAACACGGCTCACAGTCGATTCATGCATGCCGATCTGCTCAGCAATATCGAGATGGGTCAGGTATTTCAGGTTACCGGGGCCTTTCCTGAGAAAATCCATCTGGTATTCCATGATGGCCCTGACAACTTTCAGGATAGTTTCCCGCCTGCTGCGAATATTCTTCATGAATGAACGGGCTGACTGCAGCTTGTCCTGAATATAATCACGCTGATTTTTTTCAATATTTTTTTGCTTCATCAACGTATTATAGTAGGAATTAATTCTGATGCGGGGTAAAAAATCATCCTTCATCATAACCACCAGTTCGCCATCCACAAGTTTCACCTCCACATCGGGAATGATGTACCGGATATCCCTGCGGGAATAGACAAGTCCCGGATAGGGACTCAGATAGGTAATCAGCCTGCCTTTATGAATCACCTCCTCCTGGTTGAGATTATACTTTTTGCTGATGCTCTCATAGTCGAGTTTCTCAATATCATCGAAACTGTTCTCTATAATATCATGCAGCAGAGAATCCTCCGGGTAATAGTGACGGGCCTGCACAAGAAGGCTTTCCCTGATACCCGCAGTTGCGCAGCCTACAGGATCAAAACCCTGTATCGTGCCTATGGCGTCTTTGATGCGGGAAAGGGGAACGTTAACTTCCTGCGCAAGCTTCTCCGGGGGTATGGCAATGAAACCGTACCTGTCAAGGGACGTTATTATCTCTTCGAGTATATGAAATTTTTCTTCATCTTCAGCTATCATGTGCGCCTGCCAGATCAGGTGCTCCGCCAGGGATTCTTCATAAGAAATGGTATTCTCAATATACTGCCGTTTTCTGTCCGCGTCATCCCGGTCCACATTTCCCGGGTCACTGGAGTTACCAAAGCGGTCAAGAAATTCATCATTCTTGTCGGAAGTCGGAATGTCTCCACTGAGGTCACCGGTTATTGAGTCATAGACTTCATCGTCAGTGGTCTCCGGCAAAGGGGTGGAAGCAAGGTCCTCTTCGAGTACCGGGTTCGTCTGCAGTTCCTGGGAGATAATCTCAGCAATTTCGAGGGAAGAAAGCTGAAGCATTTCGATGGACTGCCTCAGTGACTGGGTAAGAACCAGCCTTTGCGACTGTTTGAGATCAAATTGAAATGACAGGGCCATTAATTTATTGTGATACCTCGTAATCCCCTATAGTGTCACTGCGATGCGGCATACAGTATCTTTTTATTACTGGTAATGCCATATTGTAAAGATACAGTATTACCGCCGGAAAATCAAGAAGGATTTTAAAACAGAAAAGCCCGGCATGAGCCGGACTTTGACATTTACTCTCATTTATCCTGTATTTAACTCTAATATCCTGCATCAATTTTCTTATTCTTCCCGATAGTAACTCGCACACCTATCATCACAACCTCACCATAGATTGAAGCATTTTCGAAATCCTTCGAGTAGATATCGTAGTGAAACCCCACATCAAGAAATGCCGCCACGTGCTGGGTAATATTGTACTGCAATCCAGCGTTAAAAAAAATAGAAACACCTGTATCACTGATTTCACTGCTATACCCCGTAGAAGTACTGCCGGGCCACCAGGCGGGATAAGCTGTAGCTGATTGACTCGCGTCAATCATGCCCACACCAGCCAGGATGCCAGAACGGAGGCCGAGCCTGTCCCAGAAATACCAGATATACTCTGCCCCGAAATAGAAGGCCATGTAATTATAATCCGGGGCGGTAAGAGACGATCGCGAAGAAATAATACCCCGGTGAATAACATTCAGGTTATCCAGAAGGTTATACCCAAGGTTATACCCTCCCCCGATCTGGTGACGGGCATCTGTATTCATGACCGTCGTACCAAAGGCATCAATATAAAAATTATTTACGGCAAAAGCAGAAGTACCTGTCAGAAAAACAAGAAGGCCGGCCATTATTAATCGTTTCAACGTTCTTCTCCTCTCAATGGGATAATACCCCATGTTACTGCAAAAACAGCAATAGTCAAGGAAAACTCTTCACAAAAAATACAATTATTCAGAGGGAAAAAAAACAGAGGAGGTATCCCCCGCGGTCTCTTTATCCCCTTCTTCACCGGAAATAAATATTCCCCTGATATCATCATTCAGTTCCAGGGGGCTGCCGGTTTTCCCGTCGAGAACAACAAAGGTCACCGCGGCATCAACAACATCCCTGCCGTTTTCTTTCAGAGTGATCTTCTGCCCCATGGTAATGCTGCGGGCACCCATTTTGTCCACCCCCGTCTCGATGACAAGGACATCACCGACAGTAGCGGGATACCGGTAATTGATATTAATATTAACAATGGCAAAGACAAGCCCCTTTGACACAAGTTCACTGTAGCCAAAACCAATACCCTCGAGATTGTCCCAGCGCGCCTCTTCGAGAAATTCAAGGTACCGGGCATTGTTGACATGGCTGAACATGTCGAGATGATATCCCCGAACGGGTATTTCACAGTAGCTTTTCATTGCAAACCTCATATTTTTATCAGAACTGTTGTATAGGGGGGAAGTGACCGCCCCGCCTTCGGCGGGGCGAATGTCCCTTTTCCCCGAATTTGCAGCAGATATTTTTCCCTGCAGGCATGGTGAATGGGGGGAAGAAAAAAGCAATGAAAAATGCAATTTTTGCAACTCAACACACAAAAACCCTACAAAACAGGTACAAGGCTTACACATGCCGGTACTGCAGGAAGTTATTATTATTTCTTACAAAACCAGTTATACTTGACAAATATAGAGAACCGCGATTGTGTAAATCCAGACCAAAAATCACAGGAATCAACCATGAAAAAAAGCAGCATATTTTTACTGCCCGCAGCCATTTTAATGACCCTGACATTTGCCTCATGTGCCGGCAACACGGACAGCACCACCGAGGCGGGCTACAGTGATATTACCTTTGCCCGGGATTTGATGCCCCCCGCAACTGACAAGGCCTTCTCTATCGGTGGTCTTACAGATACTGCCCTTGATGGACAATGTCTCTCTGTAGCATACAGCGGTACCTGGGATGACACGAATTATACCGCCTTTGCCATATCATCACAGGACGGCACAAAAAAGCTGACTTTCATAATCAAGGACATTACCCTTGCCGATGGCGTTACATCAGAGAACGTTACACTCGATTCATCAAATGTTATCGCCAGATATATTGAAATCAGCACCACAGGTGCAAACAGCATCAATAAAAATGTTTCAGGTTCTGCAACCGCAACCATCAGTAAAACCGAAGGAACCGATACCGTCACAACTGCCGCTGATTCCCCCCATACATATTATGTGACCACCATCTCGATTGATACCAGCAGTAGTTTCTCCATCGGAGGACTCACAATTTCAAATGGGGATTACATTACCGCCATGCACTATCCCCAGGCAGAACCCGACATGACAGAATAACAGATTTTTGATGTATCCCAAAGAGAAGGCGGAGTCACGTGACCCCGCCTTCTCTCTAAAAATAACTTCTTGACAAAAATAAGATTCAATCTTATTTTTGTCAGATGTATTGGAATCGTCTTCTGTCAAAAACATTCAATAAAGCCTTGAAATCATTCCCCGCTCTGTTGATAACAGGCCCCCGCCAGTCAGGAAAAACCACGTTCCTGAAACATGAATTAAAAAACAGAGCGGAATATGTGACATTTGACGATCCCCTTGAAAGACAGTTCGCCTGTACTGACCCGCGCGGTTTTCTCCAGCGATTTCACCAGAAGCGGGTTATCCTTGATGAAATCCAGTATGTGCCTGAACTCTTTTCATACCTAAAAATGGAAATTGACCAGGACAGGACCAGCGGGAAATTCATTATGACCGGATCACAGCAGTTTCAGTTAATGCAAAATATAAGTGATTCTCTTGCCGGGAGAATCGCGGTGCTGGAACTCCCGCCATTTTCATATGCAGAAGTGCATCCTCACCTTTCTGCCCCTCTTGAAAAACATCTCTGGCTGGGAGGCTATCCGCCGGTCGCCGTTAACCCTGATTCAAGGAATCTCTGGATTAAAAGCTATTTTCAGACCTACATCGAAAGAGACATCAGACAGCTTCAGCAGATACGAGACCTGAAACTTTTTGAAACATATATCTCCTTTTGCGCGGCGCATCACAGCCAGCAGCTCAATCACGCCGCACTGTCAGGAAAAACAGGGATCAGTCAGCCTACAGGCAAAGAATGGCTCAGCTTACTGGAAGCTTCATATATCACGTATACACTATTGCCCTATTATAATAATTACGGGAAAAGACTCATAAAATCGGGTAAAATCTATTTCATTGACTCTTCACTGGCCGCCTACCTGACACGGCAATCCAGCCCGGAATCGCTATGGGCGGGAGCGATGGGGGGAGCATTCTTTGAAGGCTGGATCATATCTGAAACGGTAAAATATTTTCTGTCACGGGGCATGAAAGCTCCCATATATTACTGGCGTTCACACGATGGTCTTGAGGTTGACCTGATAGTTGAAAACAATCAAAGACTCCATTGTGCTAAAATAAAGCAGACAGCCACCCCCATGCCGCGACACGGTGAAGCACTCCAGAAATTTAAAAAAATAACCGGCGAAAAAAAATGCGGCAACATGGCAGTGATTTGTTCAGTGGCAAAGGAGACTCAACTCCCGGGAGAAATAAAAGCAATAAACTGGTCACAATTGCACATCTGGCTGGATTCCTGTATCAAAGAATAACCAGAGATGAGCGGGTGTCACTTTAAAGAAAAGGCGGGGTCTCGTGACCCCGCCTTTTCTCTGGATATTACAGCTGAATTAGATTTTAATTTGCCACCCGTTTTAGAATCTGGTCTATCTCAATGGTAAAATTTTCAAAAATCACGTTTCGCGCCAGGTCACGCTTAATGAGGGTAATATTATAATCCACCAGGCTCTTAAGTTCCGCCTGCCGTGCCGCCATGTACTGATCGAGGGCCATCTTGAGCTGCAGGGCGCTGTACCTTCCCCGCCTGAACTTGGTCAACACCTGGTAGTAATAGCTCTGGGCATATTCACGGGATTTCTTCGTCTGTTTATAGATATCATAATCCACGCGGCACTGTTTTACCACGGATTTTATCTCGTCACGAATTACCATCTGCAGGCTTTCCATTGCCACATGGTTCTTCTGCGGGTTCAACCGGGCGGTGCGCAGTTTCACATCCGCCTTTGTATTTCCCAGGGGATAGGTCGCCTCGAGGGAGACACTGTATTTTTCATTTATCGTGTTATATGAACCGAAATAGTCGGCATCATAGTCCTGGCTGCCAAGTCCCAGTTTCAGCTTCAATGACGGCATTTTTTCCTGCCGGGCAATGCGGTAATCAATAGCGGCATTTTTCAGGGCGATACGCTGGTTATTCCAGTCAATACGTTTCAGAAAAGCGTCTTTCATCGCCTCTTCAAGTTTTACCTTCGGTGGGGTGGTCTTAAATGTCTGTCCCAGCTCGATATCAAGGCCTGAATCAAGGTTAAGGGTACGCAAAACTGCCAGTTTCGCGTCAAAAAGCATTTTTTCGGCACGTACAACATTATTACGTCCCGTCAGTACCCGGCTTCCCCAGTCCATGATGTCTTCGCGTTCCGCCAGGCCAAGGCGTAACTTGCGTGCCACAAGGTTCCTGATATCAATGGTACTGCGCAGGTTCTCCCGTGCTGTTTTCAGGTTCTGTTCAGCCACGGCAACAGTCCAGTAACCGATAAGTGCCTCTACGAGAAGTCCCGCCAGGCGCTGCTTGATACCCTGGCGGTTCATCTTTTCGATATTGCGCAGCTTTTTCTCGGTGAGACGGTCATTGAGTCCAAAAAAATTCTTTAAAAGCTCCTGTTCCAGCTCCGCCTGCAGGCCATGCTGGTATCCTTTGCCGCCTCCAAAAGTCACCAGCTGTTCTCCCATCATCATACTGCCGGTACCCTTAATATTCGAGGCGACACCGGTTCCGCTGACGGTAATGGAGGTACCACTTTTAAACATCTTTCTGATACCTGCGGCATAGCTGGTTATTCTTGTCGATGATCCCTGGAACATCCGGGTATTTTCATTGGGATTCTTTTCAAAGGAATGTCCCCCCGAACCGAAAAGATACCAGTCATACCTGCTCTGAAAATCCTTCAGGGGAGTTGTAGTGCCCTTGTAATCAAGAAGGGCTTCTTTCACGTCAAGGTTATTGCGCAGAAGATATTCAACGACACGGTCAACGGTAAGCTTGAGCTTTTTACTGCCCTTTATGTTTGCTGAAAATCCCTCTCCTTTGTTATTTTTATCTTTTGGCTTTTTTATGTTTACAGAGGTACTTTTGATGTTTTTATTTCTTTTAACCTCTGCTGAATTGATTCCGCAGGGAAAAGTCATTAAAATGGCAAGGGTTAATACAAAGACAAATCGCGACATCCGTGGCCTCCCAAAAAACAGAGAATAATGCTGACGATAGTTGCTGTCTCTCCCCGATATTGTCAAACATAAAACTGATCCAATTATCAGATCCGTTGTGAACAGGGAAAAGAGGACATTCGCCTGGAAGAATGCGGCATTCCCTGGCAATTATACAGCAGGCCTATTTAATGTTCTTTATGAAATCAATTATTCCGGCAATATCCATTTCACTGTCCACTGCCCCCATTCTGAATGCCTCTTTCGGCATGCCATAAACAATACAGGAAGACTCCTTCTGTCCAATGGTCATACTCCCCGCCTCTTTCATTTCCAGGAGTCCCGCGGCGCCATCATTCCCCATTCCTGTCAGAATAATTCCAGCTGCCATGCGGCCTGCCGCAAAACTCACGGAACGAAAAAGCACATCCACCGAAGGCTTGTGGCGGTTCACCGGGGGGCCGTCATTGATATCGACATAGTAGCCGTCTCCGTCATGTTTTATCAGCATATGTTTACCCCCCGGTGCCACCAGGGCTGTCCCCCTGTAGACGCGGTCACCCTTTGACGCCTCCTTGACAAAGACTTCAGTCTTCGCATTGACCCTGCTGGCAAAGGCCTCGGTAAACTTTTCCGGCATATGCTGGGTAATGACGATCCCCGGTACCGTTCCATCAAGATGGCAGAGAATTTCATCAATAACCTCGGTCCCCCCCGTAGAGGCCCCGATGGCAATAATCTTTTCACTGCTCACATGAGAGGGAGGACGGCTCCTTCTTGAAAGGATAACATCGGCATTATATTTCTGCTCTACCTCAATTTCCCTCTCAGGATGAGGTCGCCTGACACGCGCCTTCGCGGCACTGAGGACCTTTTCAATGAGTATAGTGGTAAACTGCGCCTTTGAATGGTCATTATCAAGGGCAGGCTTCAACAAAAAATCAAAGGCCCCCAGCTCAAGGGCGCGCAGTGTTTCCTTTGCTCCCTTCTCTGTAAGGGTGCTCACCATTATTACCGGCATGGGGTTTGCCACCATCAGCTTCGATAAAAAAGTGAGGCCGTCCATGCGTGGCATTTCTATATCGAGAGTCAAAACATCGGGTTTGAGAGATTTTATTTTATCGACGGCAATAAAGGGATCAAGGGCCGTTCCCACCACCTCGATTCCCGGGGAACGCGCAAGGATCTCGGAAAGAAACTTCCTCATCACTGCAGAGTCATCAACAACCAGAACCTTAACTGTTTCCATAATGAAATTTCCTCCGGGCAAAATCCTTTTCTCTTGCCAAAACAGTTTCATAGATATCATCGCGGGTCGTTTTCTTCAGGTAAACCCTGCCGTTCCGGGCATCCATCAACAGTTTACGGGTATAATTATGCCCCACATCGCTTACCGTTATGGGGATATCTTCCATTTCCATCATTACACGGGCAAGGCGGATATTATCCATGGGAATGGTTGCAGAAGTGGTTTCTGTCTCCAGGACATGCCCTCCTCCGAATATTTTTGCTACGCATGTCTTTCTGTTAACCCCCGCCTTTTCCAGTGCCATCACAAGCTCGTTGATGGCGGTTATCCCGTACCGGGCGGAACGATCAGAAAAAATATCACTGCTGGAAATACGCCCGGGAAGCATGTAATGATTCATTCCTGAGATATGTGTCTCCATATCATGAATACACACAGCAACACATGATCCCAGGAGTGTTCCGATAAGCTCATTCGCTCCGGTGACATAATATTCTCCGGGATGAATAATTTTAACAGGCTTGTTATATTTACTGCTGTGCCTTACATACATTCTTACCCCCGTTTATCGACGCGCCGGTAAACAGTATTGCCCACAAGTTGAAAACCGTCACAAATTGTGGAAATATTCTCTGAGTGCCCCAGGAAAAGAAATCCACCCGGGACCATGTAACGATGGATTTTATTAAAAAGTTTCACCTGGTCCTTCTTGTCAAAATAAATGATGACATTCCTGCAAAAAACGCAGTCAAATCGCCCCTTCATGGGGTAGGTCTCTTCCATAAGGTTCAGGCGGCGGAAAAAAATATAGCGCTTGAGCTGGTCCTTTACTTTAAACTTCCCCTCATTCTCACCCCTGCCCCTGAAAAAAAATTCTTTTAAAAGGGGGATGCTGATATTCTGAATCACTTCCCGTTTATAAACACCCTCCATAGCGGTACTGAGAACATGCGTATCAATATCAGTGGCAAGCACCTTGAAGTCAGGCAGTCTTTTTTCTTTAAAATAATCAAGAACTGTCAGGGCCACAGTATAGGCCTCTTCGCCGGTAGAACATCCGGCGCTCCAGATACGCAGGTCCTTTTTACCGCTTTGACAAAACTCGGGAAGCACCACATTCTGCATATAAAGAAAATGCTGTTTTTCCCTGAAAAATTCAGTTTTATTCGTAGTGATGGTATTGATAAACTCAATTATTTCCTGTTCATAATTTTCAAGCAGGTAATTATGATAGGCACGATATGTATTGATCTTAAGTATTCTGCAGCGTCGAGAGACACGCGCCTGCACCAGGGCCTTTTTTTGATCCGAAAGCTTTATTCCCGCTTCCCGATAAATCAGTTCACGAAAAACATTAAATTCTCTTTCACCAATTTCAAGCTCGACCATTGCATTCCAAGCTCCCCTATTCGAAAAGTATGACTTTCCCTGTTCTCTCTACCTTTCTGAATTCAGACTCTACATACTCCTGTTCGATACGGGTAAATTCAGAAGACTCTTCATTATTTTTAAGGATCTGCCGGTAGACAGTCCCCTCACGGGGAAGAAAGTAGAGACGCCGCCTGAAATCTCCACCCAGGTCACTTCTTTCAACACTGATTTTTTCAAAGGTGAAATATTCCTGAATAAACCGAATGTTATTTTCAACCAGGCTGTGACTGCTTGATTTTTCTATATAGCCCGCGCCAAAAATTTTTGCTTTAAGATAACGACGGTCCCCCCCGTGTTTTACAATCTCCCCCATCAGGTATTCCATACTTGTTACGCCCGCACGGGCAATGTCATCAAAGACAAGCCCCTCGGTACCCATGGCCCCAGGTACGATAAAAAGGCCCATGCCCCCAAGGCCGCGACTGACATCATAGAGGCAGACACAGAGACATGATCCTGTCACCGTCCCCAGCACACAATTCTCCCTGGTGGCAAAAAAATCCCCCGGGTAGATAATATAAAGTGGAAGATTAAACTTGCTTGTATCAGACTTTATCATGAAAACAACACCCGGTCCCTGTTGAACTTAAATCCGACTTTTTATGCCCGTATAAATTTTTTCACAACATCAACAAGTTCATTGGGTTGAAAAGGCTTTACAATCCACCCCGATGCGCCAGCCTCCCTGCCCTCCTGAATCTTATCCTCTTCAGATTCGGTGGTCAGCACAATAACAGGAGTAAATTTATCAATGGTCCTGAATTCTTTGATAAAACTGATCCCGTCCATTTCGGGCATGTTTATATCACAAACACAGAGCTGAATATCCTTTCCATCACCTTTGATTTTTTTTATTTTTTCCATGGCATCAAGACCGTTCTCCGCCTGCTGTACCGGAAAGCCCAGGGACTTCAGGGCAAACTCGACACTGACACGTATGGTGGGCGAATCATCAATGACCATTATGTAATTATCCATTTTTCCCTCCTGAAAAAGTTGTCAGGTTTTTAACCCGCATAAATTCATCTGTTCCTTCACAGGCGCGGACACTGCCTTGAGTTTCAACATCTTTCCCCGTTTCCGCGCTTCCCGTGAGGCGGCAATAATTATTTGAATAATCGAAAGATCGACACGAACGACCCTGCTTAAATCAATAATAACATCCCCATTTTCTTCTTCGCTATCAATCATATCCTTTATCTTTGAATAAAAAGAAGCGGCACTCTTAACATTCAGGACTTCTTCTTCGATCTGCATTGTTCCTCCTAGTTTGCAATTTCCTCCACAAGGCCAAAAATATCGAGAATTAACGCGACCCTGCCATCACCAAGTATTGCCGCTCCCGACACCGCCCTGCTTGTTGTTATATGATTGTCAAGACTCTTTATAACAATCTGCTGCTGCCCGAGAAGATCATCGATAAGGAGCCCCACACGTGTTATTCCAGACTCGACAATAACAACCAGCCCCTCAGAAGGATCATGACAATTCGCTTCAACGCCAAAAACATCATAAAGGCGCAGCAGAGAAACATATTCCCCGCGCACCAGTATAACTTCCCCCTTGCCCTCAACTGTCTTTACCTCTTCCTTTTTCGGCCGTATCGACTCGAGAACGGAAAGAAGGGGAATAATATACGTATAGTCGCCGATCGATACCAGCATTCCATCAATAATGGCAAGGGTAAGGGGAAGTTTAATCCGTACCGTGGTTCCCTTTTCCTCTTCAGAACGAATCTCCACACTGCCCCGGAGAGCTTCGATGTTTGTCTTGACAACATCCATTCCAACACCGCGCCCTGAAAGATCACCGACTTTTTCCGCCGTTGAAAAACCAGGATGAAAAAGAAAATTCAAAAGCCTTTCCCGTGAAATTTCATCATCGGGTTTAACCAGGCCCAGCTTTTCCGCCTTTTTTCTCACCTTCTCAAGGGAGATTCCCCTGCCGTCATCGATAATCTCAATATAGACATTTCCTTCCTGATGATATGCCTGCAGGGTTATGGATCCCAGGGATGGTTTGCCCTTTCTTTCACGCTCTTCTCTGTCCTCGATGGCGTGGTCAATGGAATTGCGTATCATATGTTTCAGGGGGTCTCCAATTTTTTCGATGACTGTCTTATCCAGTTCAGTCTCCCCCCCCTCAATGGTAAGACGGATATCCTTACCCATGCCGTGGGCGCTGTCTCGCACAAAGCGGCGAAACTGTTCAAAGGTAGGACCGATGGGAATCATACGGATTGCCATAATCTGCTCCTGGAACTCGCGGGTAACACGATCAAGGCTGTGCAGTGATGTCGTCAGCTGTATACCAATCTCATCCTTGACCTGCCCGACAACGCGCGCCAGGCTTGACTGGCCTATAACGATTTCCCCCAGAAGATTCATGAGGTTATCGAGCTTGGTAGTATCGACCCGTATGGTACTGCTTTCAATCTTCTTCTTTATCTGTTCCTGGTCAGACAGGACCTCCTTCACCTGCTCTTCAGTTGCAAGGCCCTTCTGGACAACGATATCCCCCAGCTTTTTATTTTCACCATCCTGAATATTTATTACCTCTTCAAGACTCTCCTCAGTAAGGATACCCTTCTTAACAAGAAGTTCACCGATTCGCGTCTCATGGAGATTTATCTCTCCGCTTTCCGTTTCAGAAAACTGATCAGAGATATCCTCGATAAGAATATCGTTATCATCAAGAACAAAGAGAAAAACGTTTCGTATCTCCTCAATTGATTCATCTGATTTCAATATAATATCCCAGGCGAGGTAGCAGGCTTCAGGGTCCATGCTCGAAAAATCAGGTATGCCGGACCTCTCCACGGTCTTTGCTACCACCGTACCTTTGCTGAATAGATCTTCAAGAAGCAGAAGTGGATCGATTCCAAAAAGAAAAATGTCCTTTCTGAATTTAATCTTTATATGATAAAAACGGTTTGCCTTAATCTTCATGGCTCCCTTTCGGGGGGAAGTAAGGGGTGCCTGTATCGTATCCCCTCCCATGAAGATATTCATTGTTTCCAGAAGGCCGGCTCTTGTTTCCTCTATATTTTCCGGGGGGTCCGGGTTCAGATGAACTTCTCCCTTGATCCAGTCTATACTGTCGAGAATGAGGTCAATGAGGCTGTTGGTAATTGAAAGGGAACCGTCTCTCACCCGGTCGAGAAGATTTTCAAGGCGGTGGGTAAACTCATAGACGCTGGTTACTCCCGCGATACCGGAGCTTCCCTTGAGTGTATGGAAATAGCGAAAAACCCTGTTGATTATTTCTTCATTTGTCGAATCCTCTTCGAGTATGACAATATCGGACTCAAGATTTTCAATAATTTCACGTGCTTCATCGATAAAGACATTGAGAATTTCAGTATCACCCATATTCTTCTCCCGTTTTCGTCAGACGTGTCTGCAGGTAATGTGGCGGCAGGATCAAAAATTTCTCTGCATCTGCCAGCTATCCAGTAAAGCCCATGCCCTGAGAGACCGGTCACTGCTCCCGGTCTCTCAGGGCATGTGGTATCCTGGAAAACATTCGAATATCACATACAATCTGTAAAGACCGGTGCATCTCTTTTTACACTAAAAAGGATACCACACGAAAGGCAATTAATCAATAGAATTTTTTATTGAACCTTTAAGTCTTTTTCAGTACCCTGGGAACATGTGTTACATTAAAAAGAAAATCCTTCTGCTCACACTGCCCGTGGTTTTCCTCATAACACATTATCATCCCGGTGAAGTGTCAGGGGTGATTTTAAAAAGGGTTGACCGCAATGGTGATATCACTTTTTACAACAGGCCCGCTTCCAGAATAAAAAAACGACTTCCCCCCAGCAGATTTGACCCTCTGATAAAAAGACATGCCAGGGCCATGGGAATAGACCCCTACCTGGTAAAATGCCTGATAAAGGTTGAATCGAACTTCAATCCAGACGCGGTATCAGTTGCGGGCGCCATGGGCCTGATGCAGCTCATGCAGGGAACAGCCCGCATCTACAAAGTCAAAGACCCCCTTGACCCTGAAGAAAATGTAAAGGCAGGGACCCGTCACCTCAAGGGGCTTCTCAATTACTTTAACAATGACATTCCCCTGTCCCTTGCGGCATACCATGCCGGGCGGGGAAGAGTAAAAAGGCATAATGCCATTCCCCCTATCCGTTCAACGGTCAAATATGTAAACCGCATCATGTCATACTACAATGGAAAAAATAATTACTCTGCGTCAGTAAAACGCCTTTACCGCCGCATAGACAAAGAAGGTGACATCATTATCTTCAACAGGGGAAGAGCCAAATTTCTTGACAAATAAATTAATATCTGGCTTTCTTTATTCAAATTTACTATTTACCCGAGTTTCATAACCTACAGGAGGAAAAATGAAAAGACTATGTTTACTGTTCCTGGCCTGCCTCGTGATACTTACCGCGTGTAAAAAAGAAAAAGCAGAGGAACCAAAAGATGTGGTGCTTCAGAAAAAATATGCAAAATACCCTATTCGCGTTTATAAAGACAGGGAAATGAAAAAGTGGCTTGCTACCCTTTCCAAGACAGAACCTGTTGACCTGCTGGGTACTTCTGATGCAATGATCAAGAATAAAAAAGTCACCATCGCAGAAGTAAAACTTTCTGACGACAAGAAGGGATTTATGAATGCCCGGCACCTGGCAGACCGCCCTGTCGTTTTTACCGAAGACACGAAAGCCCACGTTCGCAACAATATCGGAAGCCGTGTCGCCGGAACCATACCCCGGGGAACCATCGGATTTGTTATCGCCGAAAAGGGTGAGTGGCTGCAGATCTATGCCGGCAGGGTCGACGGCAAATGGATCACCAAACACTGGGTAAAGAGCGGTTTCAGCGGTGACGAAAACCTTCTTCTCGAGGCCCGCACCTACGAAGACGCAACAGCCATACTTAACAACAAGAACTCCTCAGACGAAAAACAGAAAGAGGCCGAAACAAAGTTAAAAGAGATTGAGGGAAGTTCCACCTCTTTCTTCAGGGAACTTGCCGGCAAAGCCCTTAAAAAAAATGATGACCAGGAAAAAAAGCCGGAAGAGACCGACGATGACAGAAAAGAAAAAACTGAAGAAAAGGATACAGACTCAAAAGATCCTGCAGAATGACCTGTCCCTCCCGTGTCACAGGTTCATACATCAGACCTGTGAAGATACATTAAAAACAGCGCTTTTCTACTTCCCCCCGCATGCGGGGGGAAGAAACCATTTACAGGACCGGGCTCAACGGCCCTCAGGCATCCCCATCCTCGAGCAGAAAGTGAGACAGGTTAATCCCACCGGCCTCATCGATTTCAACAATACCGTACATTCCCCGGTTCGATGCCCCGGGATTAAAAAGGAGAGGCTCCGAATCTTTAATATACTGCTGATGGGTATGGCCAAAGAGAACAATATCAGCATTCTGACGGGTCCCTTCCCTGAGAATGGCAGATGTCCCCGACTTTACCCCGTAGACATCGCCATGGGTAATAAAAAAATGTTTACCGTTAAGACGAAAAGAATCCTCGCGGCAGAGGTCAGGCATTCTCATAACGTCAACATTCCCTGCAATACGCAGAAAACGCACCCCCTCGGGAAGAGAGACATGAACAAGGTCTCCGGCACCGTCACCGCAGTGTACCAGGAAATCGAAGGCTCCCGCCTCTTCGATGATGCGGTTAAGTTTTATATAATTACCATGACTGTCTGAAACAACGAGGAGTCTTCGGGGTTCAGGCATTTTTCTTTTCACTAAACTCTATCAACATGAAGGTACAGTCATCGATACGAACCATTTCCGGTGCTGTAAAGATGTCCTTTACCTTTTCAAATTTTTCCGCAACGGGAAAATCCCGGCGTGACAGGAGAGATTCAAGATATTTTCTGTCTCTCTTTTCTGAATTGGTATCCAGGATATCCATAACACCATCCGTGTAAAGAAAAATCTGGTCTTCCCGGTATAACAGGGACTCTGTATCTCTGTAGACAGAGTCTCTTATGGGACCAAGAAAGGGGCCACTTTCATCAAGAAGTTCAAAACCATCGCCCCGCAGGAGAAAGGGAGCAGGATGGCCGGCGCCGGCGTATACCAGGGTCCCCGCTTCCGGGTCCATGAGTCCGCAGAAAGCTGTAACAAATGATTCAGAGGGAAGGTTATTGGCCAGTTCACGGTTCATGTAGGTCAAAATTTTTCCGGGAGCCAGGGTCTCTTTCAAAGCGTTACGAAAAATCATTTTCACAATGGCGGTAAAAATCGCCCCGGAAATGGAATGCCCGGAAACATCGGCGAGAAAAAAAAGAATCTTTCCGTTACGCAGCAGGATATAATCATAGAGGTCTCCCCCGATATCTGAAAGAGGGTGTGACCAGCAGTAGAGTCTGAATCCGTCTGTTTCAAGAACAGGTGAGGGGAAAAGATATTTCTGAAGTTTTCTGGCCATGAGAAGTTCAACCTTGATGAAATCATTAAAATGTTTCATCTCATTGATCTTCAGGCCGTTTTCTATTCGTTTTAGGAGAACCTCTGTTTCTTCAGGCTTACGGATAAAGTCATATACACCGAGACGATATGATTCCAGGCGATTGTCGCTGTCAGTGCTCCCTGACATCATCAAAACAGGGGCGGAAGAAATTTCCTCTTCACCATTTTTACGAAGAAAATCGAGGCCGTTCATCCGGGGCATATTCATATCGAGAACGATAAGATCGACCGGCTCGTTCTCCAGTATTGCCAGGGCCTCCTGGCCGTCACCTGTACAGATGACTGAATACCCTTCCCTTTTCAATATGCTAAAAAAGAAACTGCGCACAGTCTCTTCATCATCGATAACTAATATGCGTTTCCCCATTTATACCACGGCCCCTGCTATCTCCCGGTTCGCCTCCGCCAGGCTGTCCTGACCGGCGACCATGAATTACTGAAACTGCCTGTCTACAGTATGAACCAGATTAGAAAAAACGTCAAGAGGGAAAAAGGATCTGAATGAATCGGTTACTCTCTTCGTGCCTGCCTTTTTTCGACAATAAACATGATAAATCCCACAAAAGAAATTACGACAAGAAAAACAGCCGAATTGAAGCCGAGGCGGGAGCCTCTCTGGCGCCTGTCAAAAAGGAGTTCAAGGTACTTGCGGTCTTCCTTTTTCATTGCCTCTTTACGGTACACCTTGTTATCAAAATAGGAAAGAGTCCTTTTTACTATTTCACCCTGTGAATCAAAATTTTCATAGAGAGCAAAAAGCTGCGGATTACGCAGGACCAGGTATGCCTCTCTGTAGCTCTTTTCAAAGTTCTTTTCATCATTAAGTAAAACGGCAACCTTCTTTTCGACAAAAAAGCGTGAATAGCCCGAGATCCCCCCTGTAATAATGGCAAGGGAAACAGTGATAATGGAAAAGTAAAAGTATAGTTTGCTGTCATTAAATTTTTTCATGATTTTGCCCTGAGCACATCAATAATATTTTCTTTGCGGTATTCCAGATTCCTCATGCGAATTTTATTTTTTTCAAGACGAACAGGAGAAGACTCCTTCTCCTTCACCAGTTTTTCCCGGTCTATGCGAAGCATTTCGAGAAGAGGCGTTACCTGTTTCTCATCACGTTTCACCCTGGCATTTATCATTCCCATGTCAAGGGGAAAGACTTCGGGTATGGTAAAACTGAAAGAATCTACGGTCTTTCCCGAAGAAGGGTCTACAAGATCAATAAAACCTTTCATATCGAGAAACATCACATCATCATTACTGTTCTCAATGTATCCTGTAAAAGAAACAGTATAAATTTCACGATTATCAACAATAGAAAGGCCTATCTTCAGGCCGGGAGCTTCTACTTTCTCCGGCGCCCTGGCGCAGGAGGTAACAAGTATAACGAGAAAAAATACTGCGAAAGAAATTCTTTTCTTCATATGGATTTTATCCTTGGTTTCTGGTATGGTCTGGAACCTATGGGGGCGGCACAAATAGTCAAGAAAAATATATGGCTTGACAAAAGAATTCTTCCTCACTCATTGTTTAAAACTGGTTGCCGGGAAAACCGGCATCACCACCTGAGGGGAAAAACCATCTCCTGATGCAGACTTCCCCTCGATCTTTCAGGGACAGCCGTCCCACAACCCTTATCATGGAGTTAAAAATGAAAAAAAATGTCCGCACCCTCATAAAAGGAGCACTTCTCACTATCATGATCTTTTCTCTCGCGCTCCTGGCAGGCAACGGAAAAACATCACAGGCCATGGCTGCCGGCTCATACAATGAAACGGCCCTCTTTCTTGCCGGGAAACCCCTCCCGAAAAATTCGGCACTCAAAAAATATACGCGCAACGCCTTCTACCGCTCCTACAGCAGGCAGTTGAAAAAAAGCTGGAACAGGTTCCAGAAGCCAAACCTTGATAAAATGAAAAAATGGTGGAAGACTCACGGCCCTTCATCAACACCAGATGATGTACTCTATCCCTTCAGCGGTCCTGACATCATGAACGTCCTGGCCTTTTTTCCTGACAAGGAGAGTTACACCATGTTCGGCCTCGAACAGCCCGGGATTCTTCCCAACCCTTATGCCATGAACAGCCGACAGGTTCACCGCGGCCTCAGGGGAGTAAAATCATCTCTCAACACGATCCTGAGAGTCAACTTTTTCAGAACCAAGGGCATGGCGAAACAACTGGGCAACAAGTCCTTTAACGGCATTGCAGGCCTTATGTTCATCTTTCTTTCACTGAATGACTACACCATTGTCGACGCGCGGCGTGTTGCCATAAATGCCCGGGGCCGTCTTGTTCCCGGTATCAAATCCGACCACAGGATCCGCTGGCAGTCTCCCCCGGCATCACGAAGGATTCCCGGTATCGAAATCAGTTTTCGAAAAGGATCAGGAAAAGTACAGAAGGTGAGATACTTTATGCTCAATGTTATAGATTATGCATTGAAAAAACATTCTCCCCACTTTCTTCCTTACATAAAGAAAAATGGCCCCTACGCCACATTTATTAAATCCGCATCCTACCTGATGCACAATGACAAAATCAAGTTCACAAAAATCAGGGCCGCTGTTCTTTCCTCGAGCCGCTATATTGTGCAGGATGACTCCGGGATTCCACTGAGGTACCTTCCCTCATCGCGGTGGAACGTGAAATATCACGGTGTCTATGACAGGCCCATCCCCCTATTTAAAAACAGGGCACAGAAAGACCTGCGCAGGGCAATGAAAAAGAAATCAACAGGCATTCTGCCCTTCAGTTATGGATATGATTACCGAAAAAATGAATCGAACCTGATTACGGCGGAGAGGAAGTAGGCCTTTAACTTCCCTCCGGACATACCCATAAAAAAAGCGGCTTATCAGCCGCTTTTTTTGTTTTCTTTCCACCCTGTTTTCAGCCACCACCCTGCTCAAGAACCTTTTTCAGCTTCAGGGCATGGGGATTGTCCCCCTCGATGGAAAGGCCGTAATGAAGAATTTCCTGGGCCTTTACGGGATTACCCGTGAGACGATAGGCGTCAGCAAGGTTAAAAAGATTAGAGGCAATTCCCGGTTTTCTCAGGCGCAGGCGTTCGCCGTATTCAACAGCGGCACTGTAATCCCCCGCCATTTTTAGTGAATACGAAAGAAGATAAAGAAGTTCATGGTCATGGGGATTAGCATCTGAAAACTGTTCAGCAATCTCCGCGGCAAGTTCGTACTTTCTGTCCCGGATATAGACCTTGATAATTTCTTCAAGAACCGCGCAGTGAGAGGCGCTCTTCTCTTTGGCGGCACGAAGGAAAGAAAGGGCCTCTGAACTGTTTCCCTGAGACGATGATTCTTCAGCTCTTTTCAGAAGAGTCTTTACCTCATCGGGGAGCTCCTCCCGCGGCAGAAAACGGAGGGGTGAAAATGAACCCGCGGGATCAAAGGCCAGAGAAAGAAGAGTAAGGTCATCGGTAAGGGTGCCGCTCTCCTGGATGAGGTGAAAAACTTCCTCAACATTGCCCCTGCCGGCTTCGACATGGCGCAGGAAGGCATTCACGTCACTGTTCAAAATCCTGTTTCCCTCTTCATCTTCGCCGGTAGCGATGTCATCCCGACCATCTGATCCACTGAGAAGAATATCGCCCGGTTTCATCTGGTAGGTTTTGATAATAATATCCTCTTCGTCGAACTCCATGCCGACACGACGCAGTACCATATCCTTATCAAGATATGTGGCCTTTCCTTCATGATAGAGAACGAGAAGGGGATGTTCCGCGTTAACATAATAGAGAAATCCCGTTTCCTCATCAAGGAGTCCCATGCAGAGAGAGGTATACATACTTCCCTTGAATATATTGAAAACATTATGCAGGTCCATAAGACAGTCGCGGAGCCAGAGTTCAGGAAAGAGGCGCTTATAGGGATTGACCAGCATGGAACGGTTCAGAAAGGCATTATAGATTGCCCCGGTAACAAGAGCCCCTCCCGCGCCCTGGATCGACTTCCCCATGGCATCGCTGTTAATAAATGCGATATATTTTTTCCCCTGGAGGGAGATGGTGGTGGCAATGTTCAGGTCTCCGCCGATTTCAGCTTCTTTGCCCTTGAACTCAAAAGTCTTGTTCTGCCGTATGACACTTCCCACCCTGACATTCTTACTGGAGACATCATTACGCGCCAGGGGCGCCATGAGAAGAGAGGTAAGATAGTAGTCACCATCCTGCCGCTGTTTCAGAGACTCAACGGTTTCAAGGGTCTGCTGCAGTTCATCGGTCCTCTCCGTTACCTTATTCTCAAGGTTCAGGTTCAGGTCTTCTACCTCGTTGTAGACACGCATCAGTTTGTTGCCAAGAACAAAGGCAATTCCCATAACAGCAACGAAAACCCCGTACTTTGAAAATGTATACCCCTTGCTGAGATAGGTGAACTCGATGATATCATATATCACTGTACAGAAAAGTATGAGCATCGCCGCGGTAAGGGGCTTTACCTCCGGCACCTTTTCCCGGTAGGCCTTTATAAAAAGGTAAACAACATAAAACAGCATGACCAGGGCCGATGCCTGCCAGAGAAGAACAACATAAAATGACCAGGTAAGAGGGACAAAGGGAGTGGTAATGACAAGGATGCTGCAGAAAATGGCATAAATCTTTGTCAGACGTGTGACCCTGGCAAAAAAGAGCTCTTCGATAAAGGCCATAACAGAAGGAAAAATAGAATAGAGGGCCAGAAGCTCGACACGGTAGACCAGTTCAAATGAAGGAATGACATTCAGGATAGAACTGGTCCGGCTCAAAAAATAGGCAAAAGCGAAAACAGCCATAAGCCCGTAGTAAAAGTTATAGCGTTCCTTTCTCCGCCGTGAAAAAAGAATAAAATGATATAGTGCTGAAAGGAGATAGAGGCCAAGAAGCATGAAAATAAAATATTCTGATTCTTCCAGTTTCAATTTTTCAGATGAGTCGATCCTGTAACCGGGATAGAGATACAGGCCTGTACCCCAGAAACGGGTATGCCCGGTGATACGAAAGGCAAGAACATTCTCCTTCTCTTTTAAAACAGTACCGGAAAAATCGACCAGCCGCCCCCTGACGGTCCGGTTCAGGGAAATGCTGCCGTCTTTGGAGAGAAAATATTCATTCGCGACGAGTGTTCCATTGATGTACGCCTGCCAGCACTCCCCAATACCAGGAAGGAAAAGGCCAAGAGAATTCACACTCTCCACCATTTCCTGCGGGGCGTCAAAAAAGGTAACAAAAGTAAAGGTTTCAACCCTGTTCTCCTCTCCCGGAAAAATATCAACAACACGCTGGTTAGTCCCCCCACTGCGCTTTGACCATTCTGCCCTGTCGGGATTATTGCGCAGGTCAGTGCCGTGCTGTATCCATTCTGTATTAAAGCCCTTTCGTATCCACCAGTCATTGCCGTCAAGGGAGATTGCCTGAAAAGCTGCGGCGGGCAGGGTTGTCATGATAAAAAAGATAAACGAAAAAAGAAGAGAGTAAAAAGTTCTGTTTATTTTCATATTTATTCCTGTAACCGGACTGTTTTCAGCAGGGACTTTCCACATCAATGCCCCTGGCCTTTAAAATTATCCGCCAGACGAAATAAACCAGGATACCCACGCCGACAATGCCGCAGGCAAAGAGACTTGTACCTGTCCAGTTTACCAGGGCCGCCACCATCATGGAGAAGGTCAATACAATGTAGACAAGGGGGACCACCGGGTAGAGGGGAACCCTGAAGGGACGTTCCATGTCCGGTTCTCTCTTTCTCATTATCATCAGGCCGATAACAGCCATGAGGGGAAAAATATTCAAAGAAAAGCCCATGTAAACAAGAAGGGCCTCGATATTATTCTTACCGATAAAAACATAGGATACGGCAATACAGGTCTGGATGATGATGGCAAGATCAGGGGTCATGAACTTCTGGTTGACCCTTTCAAGGCTGTGAAAGATCATCCTGTCCTTTGCCATGGCATAGTAGACACGGGGGCCGATCATCATCTGTACCGATACAGCGGAAAGAAGTATCAGGGCAATACCAAGGGTAATCAGGGAGGCCCCGGCGGTACCGAAAAGATTTGCCGAGGCAATGGCACCCACTGCCTGTTTACCGACCAGGTCCTTTCCCGGTGTGGAGATGATGTAAACAATATTCAGCAGTATATAAAGAACCGTTATGGTCAGCGTCCCCAGGAACATGGCACGGGGGAGGTTCTTTTCAGGTTTTTTGATTTCACCGGCAATATAACTGGCGCCGTTCCAGCCTGAATAGGCAAACATGATGATAAGCAGCACCAGGCCGTAATCAGTAATGGTTTTCCCCCCTTCCTTTCCATAAACAGCAAAAAGCCGGTCTGACTGAGACCAGTCAGCAAAGGAAAAACCAAAAACAATAAATGAAAAAACAATAACCAGTTTCAGAACGGTCAGGCCGTTCTGCAGAAAACTGCCCTGTTTTACGCCAATAATATGAATGATACCGAAAAGGAGAATCAATCCCGCGGCGAGAAATTTCTGGTTCCAGGGATCGGCCAGAAAAGCGACCTGGCAGAACTCACTGAGGTACCAGACAAGGGTGAGGGAGGCAATAGCCACCGAAGCAGTAAATCCCACCACGAGGGAAATCCATCCCGTCAGAAAAGAGGGAAGCATACCATAGGTCTTTTTAAGATAGATATATTCACCACCGTCATCAGGCCACATGGTTGCCAGTTCAGCATAACAGAGGGCGCCGGTAATGGCCACAAGACCGCCCGCCCCCCAGAGAAGAAGAACAATAAAGGCATTCCCCGTCATTCCCAGTACTGATCCCGTGGTGACAAAAATACCCGTACCGATTACATCAGCGATAATTATTAATGTTGCCGTAGCAAGTCCCAGCTGTCTTTTCAGTTCCAATGCCTTCTCCAGAATATGGTATCAAAGGGGTAAAATCAACAGGCAGCAATTATAACCCTTTGAAAAAAATGTCAGGGGCTACTCTTAACCCTTCAGGATAGTTGTCTGCCACCTTTTCCCTGACGTCAAGCAATTATAGGCTATTCCCGGAGGGGGCCCGGCTTCTCTCCAGCATTTCTCCTCATTTCATCCAGGGCTTCCTCTACATGCCCCCTCCGTTGCAGAAAATCATCTCCAATATCGATACCAAGGGCGCGGTGGATCATATAAGCATTTTTGAACAAAGCCTGGTCGGCCCCGAGAAGTGACATCTTTGCAGAATGCTCAGGGCTGCCGGTATTCGAAAGGATGCGGGCGGAAGTTTTTTTACGACAGCGACGCAGGATATCAAAACCGTTCAGGTCACCCCTGAGGTGAAAGTCGAGAACAATGATATCAAAGGTGATGTCCTCGATACACCTGATGGCCTCCTCACCGTTATCAATGATATACAGGTAAAAGCCCTCGGGGGGAAGTATACTCCTGAAAAAATCCTGTACCGACGGGTCATCCTCAACAAGAAGAAGCCACTTCTTGCGTTGATCCGGCCCCCGGATTCCAGGCACATTTTGTTTTCCACATGTGATCGTTCCCATTGATACTATTTTAGCAGAAAAAATAAAATTGACAACCCGGAAAAGCATCTCCCCCTTTGACACATGAAGAAACAACTTCCCCACCCATTTCTCCTTGCCCCCATGGCAGAACTGACCACATCTCCCCTGCGGCGTATCATCACCTCATTTTCGCGGGAAGTAATCATCTTCTCCGAAATGCTCAGCGCCGCCGCCCTGGTAAGGGGCGGGCGTTTTACTGAATCCCGCCTCGAAGGTGCCTGCAGCGACACCCCCTTCATCTACCAGGTACTGGGCAATGATCCCGAAGTAATGGCAGAAGCGGCGGCCTTTCTCTCCACGCGGGGATGTAACGGCATCGATATCAACATGGGCTGCAGCGCCCCGGATATCCGCATCCGCGGCTGGGGATCGCGGCTCCTCCAGAACTATGACCTTACCAGGGAAATCATTCGGCACTGCCGCCGCACTGTGCCGGGCCTGTTGTCAGTAAAAATGCGCAGCGGTTTTTCAGAACATGATCCCGCCATGGTTATCAAATTCGGAAAAATGATGGAAGAGGAAGGGGTTGACTTCATCACACTTCATCCCCGCTTTGCCATGCTCTCATTCAAGAGACTCGCGGACTGGCGCCTGGTGGCGCAACTGCAGAAAGAACTTTCCATACCTGTGGTGGGTAACGGAGACATCACCACACCAGAGGCGGCCTGCGCCCCTCTTAAAGAAAAAATGTGCAGCGGTGTTATGATCGGGCGCGAAGCGGTAAAATCTCCCTGGATCTTCCGCCTCTGCAACTCCCTTTTTTATAACAGGGGGGAAGTTTTAACGGTTCCCCTGAAAGACATCTTTGTCGGTGTACTGAAAGACCTGGAGCGGTCACTTCCCCCTGAACTTCACAAGAGCCGGGGCCGGCGCTTTTCATCATACTTCACAAAAAACACTGTCTTCGGCCATGCCCTCTTTTCGCAGATACACGGGGCTGAGACTATACCAGAAATGATTACTTTCGTGGAAGAATACTACGCGCGCAATCCCCATGAAGCCCAAAAGACCTTTTCTGTAAAGGATGGGGAAGTTACGATGCTGTGAAGATACGATATTGAAGGCGCGAAAGCGCTTTCGCGCCTTCAATATCGTTATAAAATTGCAGGAGACGCCAGGCAGGATGCCTCAGTGCCGGGCGCGGACAGGATGTCCGAAAAGCGCCCGGCTGTGGGGTGGCCCGAAGGGCCAGGGGTGAGGGCAATGAATTTTTCTCAAACTCTCATTTTCAAAAAGGTCAGCCGGCTGACCTTTTTGACTTGCCATGACAAAGGTTCCTTCTCTACAATTATTATGAAAAACTTATAACTGCAACTTCATCAATTCTATGTAATTCTTTATCAGCAGTTACCAGTTGAGCATCACTGGCAATTGAGGTAGCCGCAATAATGGCGTCAGGAATCTTGAAATTATACTTTGTTCTCATATGAATAATTGAATCGATAAAGCCAGTGTTTTCATTGTCGATTCCCAGCACATCTACACGTTCCTGAAATCTGGAGAACAACGTGATGTCTTCCCGGGCAAGCTGAGAAAAGGCAAGAAATTCAATTTTTGCTATAACAGAAATACCGATCCAGTGTGCGGTTTTTGATAATTGACTGAGACTGGCATTTCCTCTTAAGAGAGCTATTATTGCATTCGTATCGAAGATATATCGATTATTCCCATTCATCCCGTAAAGACCTCTGTGCCTCAACGGCATTCCCTTTCCATATCAGCCTTCCCGAGAGATCAGAAAAGTCATACTTTTTACGACTCTCTGTTTTTTTTTCTATCACCATGACGACTTCGACATCACAGGACGCATACTCTGTCGGAACATCGAGTCTTAGATGCCCCTTTCTATCAACACGACCATTAACTTTAATTGTCTTCATTGGCAAGTCCCTCTCTCTATACATAATGGTAATAATAAAATGCATCTCGTCAATTCTATTTTTATCATAATGCATTATATATCGCTTTTCACTTTCCCCCCGGGCGTTCAAGCCAGGGCCTTTTCTCCGGCCCCACCTTTTTGACAACGGCCTCACGTATCCACTGAAAGGGGAGATCATCGAAGCTGCCGAACTTCTCCACGTACTCGATATAGGGATTACCCGCCGCGTCATGTTCCGGGAGAAAGGCATTCTCTTTGCCGTCAAACTCCACCAGGGTGAGCCCCTTTTTCTCACAGAGCGTTTTATTGAATGTTGCCGCCGCGCCAACCCATGTATTGTCGAGAAAAAACTCGTTGTAGCCGTGACGGGGGAAAAGATTATCACCGCTTATTCGGAGGATCTTCTCCGGCACTGAATGGTTTCGTATGGCCGCAAAGGCAAGGCGTGAGGGGATACCGGCTGCCCGCCCCAGTGCCGCCAGGAGCAGCGCCTTCTGCACACAGTACCCTTTGCCCCATTCCAGCACCTTTGAGGCGACAAAGTCTTCTTCGAAAACCGATATCATGAAAAGGTTATAGGGGATTTCGTCCCTTACAAAGTAGAAAAGCTTTACTGCTTTTTCCCTGTCACTGCCGCACCCTTCGGTAAGGTGCTGTGAGGTTTCGATAATTGCTTTATTATCACTATCGATATGAAAGGTGGGCCTGAGGTATTGTTCCATTTATTGTTCTCCGTTGTTTATATCAATTCATAACCAGTCTGTTTCAGCCTCACAAAAAAAAGAGAGCAGACTGACTTCCATCATGGTCTTCTCGCTGGCAGACCTGTCAAGATATAATTGCCTAAGTATCGCCTGCATCATCTATCACGTTGCCACACGGGTAGAATAAAAAATAGGCCTTCAGGTGAATATAAACATTCAGCAGGATGACATTGTCCTGCTATCCGGGGCATTAAAAAAAGTCTACTCTGGTAAAATGCTTCCCGAGGCGACTGAAAAATTATTGCATTTTTTCAGCCATCCTGTAGAAATCATATTAGACCTGTTGCAAATCCGGGGTAATGGGAATCGCCCCACCTTCAGGCGGGGCGAATAGGCCACTTCCTGGCAATTTTGCAACAATTCTATTCTGACTAAAAAGATGAGAGGACATTATGGATTATCTTCGCGTCTGGCAGGAAGTTGACATCAACGAAATCAAAGAACACCTTCTCATGGTGGATGACAGGTACGGCCACTGCCCCGGCTGCAAACAAATCGGCATCGAACTGAAAGGCCTTGAGAAATGCCCCTCCTGCGGGAGAGAATTCAAATATGTCACATCAAAAGACGCAAAGGGGGGAAAGCATGACGTGGTGATGCGAACAAGAAAAAAACTTCCCCACCTGATCTTTGTCGATTATGATGATTACCTGCGCGTTACAGGGAAAAACACGGCGGAGAGTCTCTTTAAGATATAAGACCAGCACCGCCTGCCGTTTCTTTTCATTCAGACGGCGGCAAAAATGTCACTTTTCAAGCTTTGGAACCCGTGCCGCCCTTAGTTGCTTTGACTCGGGCAGTTCTTCAAGAAACTTTTTCAAAAGCCCCGGTCGGGCAATGATTTCTTCCTTACGGCGGCGGTCAAGTGACTTGAGTGCGTACTCCAGGCGCTGGGCACCTCCCCGGGGGCCGTGAAACTTCCAGCAGCGCGCAACACGCAGGGGTTTAAAGGCGCGGGTAAAGCGGGCTCCCCCGCGTCCACTCACATGCTGGCGGTAGCGCCGCGCCAGGTCCGTGGTAATCCCCGTGTAATAGGCACCGTTGCTGCATTCAAGGATGTAGAGCCAGTAGAAACTTCCCCCCTTATCCTTTTTGCCCTTTTCTTTATCTTTATCGACTATCACGGGGACAGCCTCATTGTTCATCACGCCATGACCGCTACTCTTCAATGAGCCGGGCCCTCCGTTTTTTGAGAACCTCAACCCTGTCGCGTGAGGTAACCAGCTGCAGGTCCTCACTGCGGGCGGGCAGCGCCTTTGCCACCAGTGTATCCACCTCTGAAACAGTAAAGACCATACGGCGCGTCACCCGTTTTCTCCCGGAGGCATCACCGATCCTGGTTATAACGAATTTATCATTCTTTCTCACACCGTCGAAAAGCCCGAGGTTAACAATAATGGAATCCTCATTCTGTTTCAGAACACGCCCGTAAAAGGGGACCATGCCGTAAATACGCCGCGCCGTGCGCAGAACAAGACGCGCCATGGCGTCCCTTCCCTTCTCTTTCATGGAAAATTCTCCCACGATGACACCGGTGCGAAAATCGAGAAGCTTTACCGACAGTGCCACTGTAGCCCCCTCCTCACGGCATGAACCGTAGAGAAGATAATCGAAAGGTGCAATGGCCTTCTTTTTTGTCATTTCTTCAAGGCGGTCCATGGTGCCGGCAAAACCGGCAGGTGTCATCTTAAGGCCCGCCGCTTTGAGGCGCGCCCGCACCGGCACCGGTTCCTGGCGCCCGAACTGCGCCAGGGCCCATGTAAGATCAAAGGCAGAGACAGCACCCAGGTCGGGATGAGGCCCCACACCCTCTTCTGAATGAAAATCGAGAACCAGGATGCGCGGTACATCACGGGGAAGGTCATCGCCTGAAAATCCCTCACGGTGATACATGCGGCTCCTGCGCCGGTAAACCGCCGCGGTGAGCCTGTCCCGGGTATTGGTCCCGGGATAAAGACGCTGCATCTCTTTCAGTTCGCGGATATAAAAACGGTTATAGGAGAGAGCCTCGTAGTATCCCATGAGAAGTTCACGCGCCTCGCGGCTCATGGGATTGAGTAACAGGGTTCGTCGCAGGTAAAGGACCGCCTCATCGGGCAGATTCTGTTTCATGCGCTTTTTACCGGCCTCGAGGCTTTCTCGAAAAAACATGGCCCGCGCCGGATGTCCTGCCTTGATATCACGGACAACCATAAACTGTTCAAAGCGGCTTCGCAGAACCGGGTCAACGGGATCGAGTTTCATCGCCTCGAGAAAATTCTTCAGAGCGGCATCAGCAGCGCCCAGGGAGTCACGGGTGATGGCCAGGCTGTAGTACAGGTCCACTGAATTTTTCTGCCCCAGGGCTTTTTCAAAAGCGGCCGCTGCATCAGCATATTTTTTTTCATACCAGAGCATCAGTCCCCTGAGCATGTTGGCGTCGGGAGAATCAGCGTTTATCACCAGGGCATTGTCAACTGCCTTTGAGGCTTCATCAAGGCTGTCACCATTGCCGCGCAGGGTATAATCACGAAACATAATCGCCGCAAGGCGAAGGTATCCCCCGGTGCGTTCCGGCTGGGCATCGATGGCCTTCCAGGCGTACTTTTTCGCCTCCTCGAGGTCACCCTCACGGGCAATAATGTCCGCCATGAGGAGAAGGGTGTCAAAATGCAGGGGATGCACCGCGAGAAGGGATTCAGCCCGGCGGCGCGCCCAGATCATTTTTCCCAT
Source organism: uncultured Leptospirales bacterium (assembly GCA_964534225.1). Lineage (GTDB taxonomy): Bacteria > Spirochaetota > UBA4802 > UBA4802 > UBA5550 > CAZHNW01. Next base: position 40,350 of record CAZHNW010000026.1, read on the forward strand.
GGTATAGTAGAGCCAGGCCAGGCCGTAATGCGCCGCAGGGGATTCACGGGAAATGGTAATGGCGCGGTTGAAATATTCAATGGCGCGGCGGCTGTCACCGCGATGGGTCAGGATAAAGCCGATACCGGTAAGGGCTTCAACGGATTTTTCATCTATTTTCAGGGCCTTTTCAAAAGACCTCAGGGCTGCGTCAGCAGAATCGAGACGGGTCCAGGCATTACCGATGCCGATAAGGGCTTTCAGGTGGGCCTGGTTTCTTTGCAGGGCGTTCCGGTAGCTGAAAACCGCCTTGCGGTAATCTCCCTTGAGCATGTACCGGTCTCCCTCTGCGGTGTACTGCAGGGCGGATTTCCCGCTGCCGCTGCCGGGAAGAAAAAGCACCACCGCCAGGACAAGAAAGAGACCTCTCCTGAAACCCGTGACATGTTTCATTCTACTTTCCTTTTCATTTTTCACTTTTAAAATTGCTCCCGGAGGCCTGCAGCGGTAATTATAAAAAATTACGGCAGGGCACCCCTGCCCCGGAATACGCCATTCCAAGAATGGTATATATTATGTCACATGTCAACCAATATTAATTGACATTTTCGCGCCCTTCTGCAAGAGTCATGGCTCAGGCAAAAAGGAGAAAAAATGGGAATCACGTCAAATGTATCACAGGTGGGAGGCGCCGGAATCTCTCATTCATCGGACGCAGGGGTTTACCTGGTCAGGGACAAAAACGAAGCGGTCCTCATCGATGCCGGTACCGGCGAAAGCACTGACCGCATCATTGCCAACATCAAGAGCGAAGGCGTCGCCCCCGAAAAAATATCCCATCTTTTCCTGACACACTGCCATTACGACCATACCGGCGGGGCGGCGAAAATCAGGGAGATCACGGGATGCAGCATCGTCTGCCATGCCCTTGACGCGGTCTACCTCGAAAACGGCGACAGCGATGTTACCGCCGCGTCATGGTACAGCTCTTTCATGAGCCCCCTTACCATCGATATTGCCGTTAACGAAAAGAAAAGAGTTTTTCATGCAGGAAGTCTCACCCTCACCATGCATCACACCCCCGGGCATTCTCCTGGGTCAGCAGTGTTCACCTGCACCTCTGACAATAAACTGGTCCTCTTCGGACAGGACGTTCACGGCCCCCTGAATGACATGCTCCTCTCCAACCGTGATGACTATACGCGTTCCCTTGAATTTCTCCTGGGCCTGGGAGCTGACATCCTCTGCGAAGGGCATTTCGGCGTTTACTACGGCAAGAGGGAAGTTAAAGACTTTATCGAATCATACCTGTAACCATGAAAAAGACCTTTATCACCACGGAAAAAACACGTCACGGCAGCCCTGTTGCAGCCTTCTTTCTTTCGCTTTTCTGGACCGGGGCGGGCGAATTCCGCTACGGCAGAAAATCTGCCGGGGCAAGCCTGATGCTGCTGCGCCTCCTTCCCTTTCTGGTTTTTCCCGTGATACTCATTGCCGCCCCGAAGGCAAACCTGCTCTATCCCTTTCTCATCGGGCTCCTGCTGTCAGGTGCCATAACCATATACTCCCCCTTCCAGGCCATGGCCCTCACAACGGGCAGAAAAAAAATCCTCGAAGATAAAATGGCGTCACTACCCCTGTTTATCATCTACATATGCATAAACACCCTTCTCAGCCTGGGGGGC
>CAZHNW010000027.1:0-1715 GCA_964534225.1 uncultured Leptospirales bacterium
CCGGTCAGGTCCCCGTAACAATTTTCAGGAGGTCCATAATGAACTCACCCAATTGCAGCCTGATTGACTGGAAAACCAGGTATAATGAAAAACTCTCTTCACTAGAAGATGCGGCAAAAATCATTAAATCAGGAGACCTTGTCTATTCTTCCGGAGGGCCAAGCGCCCCCTATCCCCTTCTTAACGCAATCGGTGCCCGTTACAAAGAACTTAAAAATGTAAACGTGGTCACCGCATTCTACATGCGTCCGGTATCATTTCTTGCCGGTGAATGCAGAGGTCATATCAACTATCATTCCATATTTCAGGGCCCTCTGGAAAGAATGTTCAAGCCACAGGGAAATGTAACCATTACCTCTGCCCATTTTTCCGGTGCCGATGAGTTCTTTCTTAGAAAAGAATGTGATGTTGCATTGATGGAATGTTCCGCCCCTGATGAGAGGGGATACATGAGTTACGGCCCCACAGGGTGTTTCTCAAATGACACATTTAAACGTATGGCAAAAAAAATCATTGTTCAGGTAAACAGAGAAGTCCCCTTTTGTTTTGGAACCCAGGCCCACATCCACGTCTCTGAGGTTGATGTAATAGTTGAGCATGACGAACCGGTCCCCGAAGTCCCCAATGTTCCCATGGGCGACATTGAAAATCTCATTGCTGGCCATGCGGCGGAACTCATTCCAGACGGGTCCACCATCCAGATAGGTATCGGAAAATTTTCCAATGCGGTTGGGTACATGCTTAAAGACAGAAAAGATATAGGTATCTATACTGAAATGATTTCCGACTCCATGATGAGCCTGGCCAAAAGTGGTGTAGCCACCGGCGCGCGGAAGAACTTCCATCCGGGAAAAATCACCGCCTCTATGGTAATGGGAACAGCGGAACTATACCAGTTTGTAGACCAGAATCCAATGGTCGAACTCTATCCAGTTTCATGGATCAACAATCTCGACAATATTTCTGCCAATGATAATTTCGTATCAATCAACAATGCCCTGGCAGTTGACCTCACAGGACAGGTAGCATCCGAAACCCTCGGCTTTGACACGGTAAGCGGAATAGGAGGTTCTACCGACTTTGTAAGAGGAGCCCGCCGCTCCAGGGGAGGAAAATCTCTGATCCTCCTGAAATCAACAACCAAAACAAAGGAAGGGGAGCTTATCTCCAAGATTACACTATCCCACACTCCCGGAACTGTAGTTTCTGTTCTCCGTGCCGACACAGACTGGATAATAACAGAATATGGCGCAGTCAATCTCTGGCAGAAACCTCTGCCTGAACGGACCCGTCTTTTAATTTCAATAGCACATCCCGATTTCCGGGACCAGCTTACACACGAAGCGAAAAAAGCAGGACTGTTCCTGTAATATCGCAGGTGGCGGCATTGCATTGGGTTTTTCCCGGGGCAATGCCGCCTTATCAGCATGAATATCCTATCCACGTACACCCAGGAGGAATCACATGTCAGATATGCTTTTTACTCCCATAAAAATAAATAACACTGAAATAAAAAATCGAATAGTTTTCCCATCTATGGGGCTCTTCTTTTCATTCGACGAGAAACTCCATGAACGACATTTTGCATTCTATGAAGAAAAAGCCAGAGGAGGCGCCGGCATTGTCACCGTAGGCCCGGTGGGAATCGGGGGCAAGAGTGTCGGAATCGCCGCCCCTTCCATTGCTGTTGATGGGGCAATACCCGCTTTTTCTAC
>CAZHNW010000027.1:1725-41590 GCA_964534225.1 uncultured Leptospirales bacterium
GACAAGCTACACAATTCCTGGGTATTTCTCCATTACCGCAGCAGAAAAAATCAAACAGGCTGGTGCAATGGCATGGATGCAGCTTTACCATGGCGGTCGTTATGTCCGTCCTATTCAGATAGGTGGAAAACGCGCACTTGCACCATCAGCAATATATACCCCTTTTACCAAAAGCACTCCCCATGAAATGACTGTCAGCGACATTGAAAGAGTACATGAAGATTTCATCCGTGGAGCAGAAAGGGCAGTGGAAGCCGGTTTTGATGGAGTTGAAATAATCGGTTCAGCCGGCTACCTGATCTGCCAGTTTCTTTCCCCCCTCACAAACCATAGGAATGATCATTATGGCGGCTCATTCGAAAACAGAATACGATTTGCCCGTGAACTTATAGAAAAAATGAGAAGCCGTCTTGGCCCCGGGTACCCTGTTACCATAAGAATATCAGGGAATGATTTTGTGCCAGGCAGTAACACAACAAGAGAAATGATTGATATTGTAAAAATTTATGAAGAGGCGGGCATTGATGCCATCAATGTAACCGGCGGCTGGCATGAAAGCAAACTTCCGCAAATATCAATGGAAGTGCCCCGGGGATGCTTCAGCTATCTTGCACGAAATATTAAAGAACATGTATCCATTCCGGTTATGGCTTCAAATCGCATTACCTCCCCCTGTGATGCCCGGGAAATAATCAAGAACCATCAGGCGGACATGGTCAATCTTGGCAGGGTTCTTGTCGCAGATCCCTTCTGGCCACAAAAAACACAGGAAGGGCGGGAAAAGGAAATCAGGCCCTGCATTGCCTGTTCTCAGGGATGCATGGATGAGATATTCAATGTTCGTCCGCTGAAATGTATAATCAATCCACGGGCAGGATTCGAATCTAAAAGAAACATTATGCCCGTAGAATCCCCCCTCAACATCATGGTCATTGGTTCGGGTCCTGCAGGTCTTCAGGCAGCAATCACCGCCGCTGAAGCGGGCCACAAAGTCAACCTCTATGAAAAAAAGGATAAAATCGGCGGCCAGCTATGGATTGCCGGTACCCCCCCCGGCAAAAAGGAAATATGGAAATTGATAAGTTATTTCCGGGAACTTTTACATCTTCAGAAAGTGTCAGTAAATTTAAAGACAAGGGTCACTATTGATCTTATACAAAAACTAAAGCCTGATTATATCATCTGTGCCGAAGGTGCAGAACCACTCATCCCTCCCATCAGGGGTATTGAAAACAAATCAGTTTTATCAGCATGGGATATTCTAAAAAATGATCCCCCCACGGGACAGAACATCGCTGTCATCGGAGGTGGTTCCGTCGGACTGGAAACTTCTCTTTTTCTCGCGGGAAAAGGTACTCTTTCCCCGGAAACACTTCATTTTCTCTTCATCAATAAGGCTGAGAATAATGATATTCTGCAAGAATTCGGAACCCGGGGAACAAAGAAAATTACAGTATTCGAAAAAGAAACACGGGCAGGAAAAGATATAGGAAAATCATCCCGTTGGGTTACCCTGCAGAATTGTGAAAAACATGGAATCGCCATAAATACCGGAGCAGATGTCAAAACAATAAAAGAAAAGGAAGTAGTGTTCTATCAAGATGATAAAGAGCATCATCTTCACTTTGATACGATTATAAATGCCACAGGTTCCAGATCGCTGCAGCAAATTTCTACCGGTCTGGAGAAGATCGGCATTCCCTATACAATAATCGGTGATGGCCTTCGACCCGCACGAATAGGTGAAGCGATACATGAAGCATTTTTAGCGGTCTCTGAAATTCCCCATACAATGCCATAGCCAGTCCTACCCGGGGTGGTCTCTGACAGCGGCCGGAGACCACCCCTCAATTAATAATAACCCGACATTGCAAAAATTGAAAATTATGCATTAAGAAGAAACTGAACATATTTTCAAAAATGCGTTCATTGTTCGCAATTATCATTCATTAATCAAAAAAAAACCCATCAGACGGTTTTTTTATTGATTTTTTAAGACACTTATTTAGAAATACATTTATAGCTAAAAACAAATATACAATTTTAAAACAAAGGGTTTGAGGGAAGTTACACTTCCCCCAAAATAAAAAATCAGGGTAGTAGCTAAAAGGGATTTACCCCCGCAGGAGTTCTCCGATGAAACTTTCAAAAACATCAATGCCTGAAATCTTTCAGGAGCAGGTTAAAAAATATGGTGACAGAACCTATGTCAAGTATCGAGACAGTTCAGGTGAATATAAAGATCTCTCCTGGATACAGCTCAACGAAAGGGTAGAAAAAATCGCATGGTATCTTCTTGGCCAGGGAATTAAAAAGGGCGACCGCGTTGCCATCTTTTCCGCCAACCGTCCCGAATGGTATATTGCCGACCTGGCAATACTCTCCATCGGCGCGGTCAACGTTCCCATCTATGCCACGAACTCAGCCGAAGAGGCACATTATGTTCTCGACCATTCCGGCTCCCTCATCTGCTTTGCAGGAACAGAAGACCAGATGGAAAAGACACTGGAAGCAAATAAAAAACTTCCCAACCTGCAGGAGATCATCGTCTTTGATGAAATCGATAAAAAGAAAAAGAATGTCATTACCTTTTCCCAGGCCCTGGAAAAAGGAGAAAAGTTCGCGAAAAAAGAGGTCCTTGAAAAACGCCTCAAGGCTATTAAACCTGAAGACCTTGCCACCATCATGTACACCTCAGGCACCACGGGAGATCCCAAGGGTGTCATGCTTTCCCATGACAACTTTGTTTCAGACTGCCGGCAGATACTGACGGACTTTGCAAAATATATTCACGACGGGCATACCCTTCTTTCTCTTCTGCCCCTCTCACACAGCTTCGAAAGGACCGCGGGCTACTACATGCCCCTCTGCGCGGGATGTACCGTTGCCTTTGCACAGGATTTCAGCACCCTTGTCGACGACCTTAACGCTATACGCCCCACCTTCATGGTAAGCGTACCACGGGTTTACGAAAAGATACATTCAACGATCCTTTCCCGCCTCCCCGTGGCGTCAAAGGCGAAACAGGCACTTTTTAATATGGCCTCGAATACAGCGGCAAAGAACCTTGCCTATGCCTGCGCCAACCAGGAACCATCAGGCCTGTTCAGCATAAAGTACAAACTCTTTGACAGACTCGTCTATTCGAAGGTGAAAGAAGCCCTCGGCATGGACCGCATCGAGTATGTCGTTTCCGGGGGAGCTCCCCTCTCGATCTCCGACGCGGAATTTTTCATCGGTATGGGGCTGAAAATTCTCGAGGGTTTCGGCCTGACAGAAACCACGCCGGTCACCAACGTAAATCCTCCCGGGGCCATTAAGCCCGGCACCATCGGCCCGCCCCTTTGCGAGACAAAGGTAAAAATTTCCGAAGATGGTGAATACCTCATCAAGGGCCCCCAGGTCATGCAGGGCTACTATAAAAACAAAAAGGCAACTGACGAAGCCTTCACCAGTGACGGCTGGTTTCGCACCGGGGATATGGCCGTCATCGACGAAGAAGGATACGTGCGCATTACCGGCCGCATCAAGGACATCATCGTTACCGCCGGGGGCAAAAACATCTCGCCACAGAACATCGAAAACAGCCTCAAGGAGTCACAGTACATTGAGCAGGTTGCTGTCATCGGTGACAGGCGCAAGTACCTCTCTGCCCTTGTCATTCCCGCCTTTGACAACCTGGCGGCATGGGCAAAATCAAACAATATAGCCTACACAGACTACAACGAGCTGGTACAAAATCCCCAGGTCATTGCCATGATAGAAGAAGAAATCAAAAAATACACAAAGCAGTTCGCCCGGGTCGAGCAGATACGCAAGTTCTCACTCCTCGACGCGGAATGGACACAGGACACAGGTGAGCTGACACCTTCACTGAAGGTCAAGCGAAGAATCATAGAAGACAAGTACGGAGACGTTATCGACAGTATGTACCCGACGGAGTAATCAACATATTCCTCTAATAATTATTCTGGTTGATTATCTACTCCCGGGGTCACACCCGGGAGCTTTTTTTACCTTTCCCCTGCCACATTCTTTCCTTTAATAAGAAAGCGTATTCGCCGGGTAATGACCATGGGCCGCGGCAGGTCAATCTCCCCGGCAGTAAAAAAAATCCATTTCTCAGCGGCAGAGCGCGCCGCCCTGTCCAGGATGGAATAACCGCTGCTGCGTGTGACCTGAACACGCCCCGCCCTTCCTGCGGGGAGTACCTCGATGGCAAGGATTACAGTCCCCTCCATTTCATTTTTGCGGGCAAACCAGGGATAGCGGGGGCCCTTGTTGCGGGCGTTTACATCAGCACGGGCGTTCAGGACACCCAGGAGTTCACGGGAATTCATGCCGCTTTTCGATTTTATTTTCACGGCTGAATGTTCCGGGAGGGGGGCAGGGATAGAGTAGAGTCCATCACCGGCAATGATAATGTTTATTTGTTTGTTTTTCGGGGGGAAGTTTTTTCTTTCTCTTTCATCGATTTTCTTCTGATGAGGCGCCTTCAAGGCAAGGCTGATCCCTGACAGTCCCTTCTGCAAATCCATATTGAGGACAAGGGTATCGTTTTTTAAAAGAAGAAACATAACAACCATAAGGTGAATCATTATTGAAAGAAGTGTTGTTTTCTTTATCGTTTCCATGGCCTCATTCATCGACTGCTACTCGATAAAAATAACCTCCTCAGGGGGAAGTCCCACATCAAGGGGACGGTTGTCATTGAGGGGCGCATCCCCGGCTCCCGTATCAAAAAGGCGCACCCCCGGCGCCGTTGCCTTCCTGTCACATACATAAAGTATCCCTGAATGATGCAGCGCCAGCGAGGGAAGTGACCCCTGAAGGTCTGTAGAAAAATAGAGTGTTGAAATAAAACTTCCCCCCCCTGGATCAAAGGAGAAGAGACGGGAACGTCCCTCTTCGTCCTGGGAAAGGGCGTATCCCCTTACCCCGCCGGGAAGTATCACGAAATCGGTTATCTCCTTAACTGTTTCCCCGTCATCGGCAACAAGGCTCTCGAGAATAACGGGACCGGTACAGGAAACATCCCCGAGGTCCGGGGCGAGACTGATGGCAACAATGCCCCCGTCAGAACCGGATGAGGGGTAAAAGAAGTGAAACTTCCCCGCACAACTTATAAAAAGATGGTCCAAACCGTCAGGTGTTGCGGGCTGCCACGCTGACTGATCAACAAATCGAAAGTGGCTGCAGGGATTGGTTACCGACTCAGAGCCGCCGTTCCACTGGAGCTTTATCTCTTTGACCACCGTATCCGTGGCAGTGTCGATGACAAGCACGCAGCTGTAATCCGTGGGGACATGTCCGCTGGCGCTGTCCAGGCGCTGCACCGAAACAAAGAGCCACCCGGTATCACTGTCGTAATAGAGGCGGTCCATGCAGGGCACGGACTGAGAATTTGCCGCATATAAAGAAAGATCAATGCCGCCGGTAATACTTCCCGTTGCGGGATCAATGATCTGCAGGATCGATGAACCGTAAAGGGTAACATATGCCTTTTCGGGAGAGACAACCATGACATCATGGGGGTTACTTCCCGCTCCCATGGAGATTTCCTTCAGGGTGGTAAAATTCTGCTGCGGGTCAATGACCTGGATATTGTCCCTCCCCAGGCGGTTGACCACGTAGATACGGCCGTCAAAGAAACGCGCCGCTGCATCAGTATGAACCGTTCCCGGCGCAAGGTTCGGGTAGGCAACAAGGCTTGCGGTATCAATAACCGAGTAAGAGGCGGAGCCCATGCGGTCACCGGTAATGACGAATGCCACATCTTCAGAGGGAGCAGTGGCTCCGGGAAAATCCGGCGCGCATGAAAAGGCAGTGAGCCCGAGGAGCAGGGAGAGGATAAACTTCCCCGCATTAAAAAGAATACGATGCTGTCCCATAGTATGACCGTCCCGGCAGGGGTGACCCGATAACGTCACGCACCTGGCTGTTACTGATATTTTTTATTTCAAAAGTGAGCACCAGGCCCCGCAGGGGAAAGGCCTGGCAGATGAGGCAGTGGGTAACGCGGCCTTCAATATAGTAGAACTCTGAATTGATCCTGTCACGAAAGGTGTACCCCGTATAATCCATTTCATACGTCAGGGCGGCATAACGGTTATGGACCTTTGCCTTCAGGGAGACCTGGTGCATGGGGCGGTGGGGAAGTGTTTTCCCCCTGTAACTGGGGATGTCTCCCGTGTCAAGGGCCCGCTGGTACGTGTAGTTGCCGCCCAGGTCGAGGTGCCCGAAGATGCCGGCGGAAATTGTTGACTCCACCCCGTAGAGGCGGGCACGGCTGATATTGTCCGCCTTCATGGTAAACTGGGAGTTATAGATAAAGATTATCATCTCATCAATGGTGTTGTAAAAAAAAGAACATTCACATTTTATAAAATCAAGGTATTTCAAAAATGATGAGGTTTGCTTTTTCTGTTTGCCTTTCTTTTTTTTATATGACCAGCCGATCCCGATGTCCCTGTTAAAGGCCCGCTCGCTGTCAAGGTCAGGGTTTCCCATAACGTATCCCCGATCGCCGAAAAGCTCCGTGAAATTCGGCTTTCTGCTGATGAGGCCCATGTTCCCCTTCAGGTAGAGTGACTCGCCGCAGAGGTTCAGGCGCGCCCCGAGACTTCCCCCGTAGAGATGATCGACACGGGATGAACGGGGAGCGCTCCCCCCTGTTGCATAGGCAAGCTCATCATAGAATGAGTCGCGGTAACATTCATAGCGCCCCTGCAATGCCAGGTGGAGTCTCTCTTTGAAAAAGTAAAAACTGTCTTCGGCCGCGGCGGCAAAGCGGAGACGATTCATGGAAGGATAGGTCTCCCACGAAACATTTTTTTCTTTTCGCTGCCACGTCTCCCGGTTAAAAAAGAGATGCAGTTTCACTTCCTGGGAAAATGTTTCCACCAGGTACGTATTGGAGAGGCCCGCCCCAAGGGAGCCGAAGATTCCCTTCTGCCTTTCCGCCCCCAGGCCCAGTTCCCCTTCTTCATCGTGGTAGTCGTCCATTCTCAATGAATAATAAAAGTTCAGTGATGAATCGAGCTTTTTGAGAAAAGCACGGTTCGCCCGCAACCTGAAGCTCGTGGTATTGCGCAGCGTGGTGAGGGAGACATGTTCTGTTTCGTTTCCACTGAGACCGGGAAGTCCCTGGTCTTTATAGAAAAAGTCATTTGCCATGGAGAGGGTAAACTTCCCCCATACATAATCGAATGTGCCCGTGCCGGTATACGAGGCGTGTTCATTATTTTTGCGGGAGGTTATAAAATCATCGGCGGTATTGACCACGGGTGTACCGTTATCATCCCTGTAGGTAAAGTCGCCCCTGCTGCCGTTACGGTTGAAAAAAAATGAATACCCGGTCTTTTTAAAATTCTGCACATGACTCACCGAAACATTGGAGGTATTGAAGGATCCATAACTGAGGGAAATGGAGGTACGGCGAAAGTACTTTTTCTTTCGGGTGACAATGTTGACGGCACCGCCGATGCCGGGGGTGTCGAATTCGGCAGGTGTCACGCCGCGGTAGATTTCGATGCGCTCCACGTTGTCCAGGGGTATGGTGCCCAGGTCAACCTCGCCGAAACGGGCATCGTTAAGTGGAACCCCGTTCAGGTAGATCATTACCTGGTTTGAATTAACACCGCGAATGGAAAGATAACTGCGCCCCCCGGCGCCCCCGTAATTCTTTACCTGGATACCCGCCCGCCGGGACAGGACCCCGGCAATGGTATCAACACGGGTCCCCGGGGCGGAAACCTCGATGATATCCACAAAGCCCGGCTGCCTTTCGCGCTCCTCTGTTGCATCGACCCGGTCTCCCAGTACCGTCAGGGGTTCTTCTTCACCATAAAGCGCGCCCCCTGCCATGACCGTGATGGCGGCTGCACAAATGAGAATAAAGGCTTTTACAGTTCTCTGCATTCTATCAACCCGGACCGGAAGGGTCTCATTCATTATTCAGGATATTCCGGGGAAAAAGGGAAAGCAAAACAGGGACTGGCTCCCGGCCCACGAGGATATCCAGTAAAAGGAAGATCTGGCTCATCCGCAGAAGCGGCATCACAGTTGCGTGTCAGCACGGGATTCTCACCCGGTTTCCTCCATCTGCGACATTAGACGCCGGGTTTGAATGGAGTCAATGAAAAAACATGCGATTACCTCTTATCAATGACGCGGGCGGCACCTCCCTCTTTTTTGATGCTTTCAGGTTCAACGAGGGTGACCTGCGCCGTGATACCAAGCTCGGAGAGAATGTCACCGGCAATGCGTGACTTCAGCTCTACCAGTTTCTTCACCTCGTCGGCAAAGAGTGTATCAGAAACCTCGAGCTGAACCTCCAGGGAGTCAACGCCGTCACGGTTATCAACGATGACCCTGTACTGCGGGTCCTTTTCCTGGACCCGTGTGAGGATATCTTCTATCTGCCAGGGAAAGATACTGAGGCCCTTGATAACAATCATGTCATCGGTGCGGGTGGAGACCTGGTTGATACGCAGAAATGTCCTGCCGCATGAGCATGTTTTTTCAATGATCGAAGAGATGTCCCCGGTACGGTACCTGATAAGGGGGAAGCCTTCACGGGTAATAGTGGTAAATACCAGTTCTCCCTCTTCTCCATGGGGGAGCACCGCGCCGCTCTCAGGATCGATGACCTCAACGATAAAGTGGTCCTCGTTAACATGAAGGCCTTCAGTGGCCTCGCATTCCGCCGCGGCGCCGGGGCCAACCAGTGTATTGATGCCGTAGGTATTGTATGCGTCGATATGAAGAAGCTCCTCGATAGACTGACGTCTCTTTTCGTTCCACGGTTCGGTGCCGAAGATACCGATACGCAGGTTCAGTTCATCGGGATGTATGTTCATCTCTTTCATATTGTGGGCGATATCAAAGGCGTAACTGGGGGAACTGACCAGGACTGATGTCTTGTAGTCTTTCATGATGTGGATCTGTTCCTGGATACGGCGGCTCGACGATGAGGGGATAACAGAGGCGCCGAGCTTTTCTGCCCCGTAGTGAAGCCCAAAGGCTCCGGTAAACATGCTGTAATCAAAGGCGATCTGCACAAAATCATGGTCGGTGAGTCCCGCTGCCACGAGGATGCGGGCCACCATTTCAGACCAGTTTTTCAGGTCATTGCGGGTGTAGCCGATGGCAATGGGTTTTCCCGTACGCCCCGCCGACGAATGGATGCGAACGATATCGCGCAGGGGCACGGCGAACATGCCGTAGGGATAGGCGCCGCGCAGGTCCTCACGGGTGGTAAAGGGGAGATGTTTCAGGTCAGCCGTTGAATCTATCTTCTCGATATTCACACCGTGACGGTCGAAACTGTTTTTATAAAAATCAACATTGCGGTAGACCCGGTTCAGGGTGGATTGCAGTTTTTCCACCTGGAGCTGTTCCAGTTCATCCCGCGGCATGGTTTCGTTTTTTCCATTGAAAATCATTTCTACCCCCTGCGTCTCCTCTGCGCCTTTTATAACATCATGCCTGTTAACTGTCAATACGACAGGCTTCTCTTCATTCAACTCTACCGGTCACCATTGAGGTCACCGATACTCTTGTAATCCTTGCCGAGATAGGCGCGCTGTACGTCGTTATTATTCAGCAGTTCCTCGGCGCTCTCCTCGAGAAGTATCTGCCCGGTCTCGATGACATATCCCCGGTCAGCTATATTCAGGGCCGCCCGGGCATTCTGTTCCACCAGGAGAATGGTGTTCCCCTCGTCCCGGAGCTGTTCGATAATAGCAAAAATCCCTTTTACGATAAGGGGGGCCAGTCCCATAGAGGGCTCGTCGAGCATAATCAATTTCGGCTTTGCCATAAGTGCCCTGCCCATTGCCAGCATCTGCTGTTCTCCCCCGGAAAGGGTGCCGGCGAGCTGTGCCCTTCTTTCTTTGAGACGTGGAAAGTGTGTAAAAACATGATCGAGCCCTTCGTCAAGGTTGATACTGATTCCCTTCTTTTTCAGGCTGTAGGCTCCCAGGACCAGGTTCTCCTGCACCGTCATGGTACCGAAAACCTGCCGGCCCTCGGGCACCAGGGAACACCCCGCCTCGACGATACGGTGCGCCCTCATCCCCGCAACGGATTTATCCTCGAAGAAGATATCCCCTCCACGGGGAGTAATAACTCCCGCAATGGTCTGCAACAGGGTGGTCTTGCCGGCGCCGTTGGCCCCGATGATACTGACGATCTCACCGGGACTGATATGCATGGATATTTTCTTGAGCACCCGCAGTTTGCCGTAACCGGCCTCTATGTTTCGTACCTTAAGCATCCTCTTCACCGAGATAAATTTTTATCACTTCTTCGTTGCGCTGTATCTCTTCAGGTTTTCCCTGGGCGATTTTTTTCCCTGAACTGAGCACGGTAATCTCATCGGAAATATCCATGACCAGTGACATGTCGTGTTCGATAATCAATATGGTAATCCCCGTCTCCCTGATCTTTCGAATCATTTCGGCGATCTCAGCGGTTTCATAAATGTTCAGGCCCGCGGCGGGTTCGTCGAGGAGAAGGAGTTCAGGCTCCATGGCAAGGGCGCGGGCGAACTCGACAGTGCGCTGCTGCCCGAAGGCAAGGCTCGTGGCGTCATGGTGAGCCAGTTCGGCGATCCCGAGCATTTCAATGAGCTCCCATGATTTTTCGTATATCCTTTTTTCTTCCTTCCAGGTGCGGGGAAGATTACAGAGCCCTGCAAAGAAACCGGCACTGCTGCGGACATGTCTTCCCATCATGACATTTTCTATAACTGACATGTGGCTGTAGAGCTTGATGTTCTGGAAGGTGCGGGCAATACCGTGGGACGCGACACGGTGAGAGGGAAAATTGGAGATATCGTTTTCGTTGAAATAAACTTCCCCCGAATCTGCCCTGAGAGCACCGGCGATAAGATTAAAGAGCGTGGTCTTGCCTGCACCGTTGGGGCCGATAACCGCCTTGATCTGCCGGGATTCCACGGAAAAGCTGACGTCATTAACGGCATGGAGGCCGCCGAAGGACCGGTTGAGTTTTTTAACATCAAGTATTGACATCTACTGCGCCGTCTCCTTATCTCTTTGTAATCTTCCCTGCAGCTTTTCGAAAAGCCGGGAAAAATTATCCCTGGTGAGAAGACCATCAGGGAAAAAGAGCATGATAACGATGAGAATGACCCCGAAAAAAGCATCATCGTAACTGCCGAAATATCCCCGCAGGGAAAAGAAATTCAGCAGGACCCCCATAAAAAGGGCTCCCCAGAGATTTGCCATCCCTCCCACGGCAACAATGGCAACATAGCGCACCGACTTCATTACGCTTGCTTCAGTGGGACCGATACCCCCGTTGAAATGGGTCAGGAGAACACCTCCCACGGCGGCATAGACGGCACTGAGGACAAATATGGCCAGCTTGTAGCGCGCCGTGTCAACCCCCATGGCTGAGGCGGCATCTTCGCTTCCGTGAATCGAACGAAGTGCACGCCCGGCGCGCGAATGAATAAGGTTAATGATGAGAGTTACCGCCAGAAGTACGACGAACCAGGCGATATAGTAATTCTGCAGACGGCAGGACGAGTCACCCGTTATGGAAAGCCCCCCGAAAAGAGGAAAGGCGGGAACCTCGGATATCCCATCGGCCTCGCCGAAAATCCTGGTGCCCAGAACAATGCGGTAGATGATGGTGCCGAAACCGAGGGTGGCCATGGCCAGGTAATGTCCCTTCAGTTTAAGAATGGGTATCCCGATGAGAAAGGCGACAACAGCGGTAAGGAAAACAGCCAGTGCCAGTGAAACCCAGGGGGATATATAGGTCAGGGTATTGCCGTAGGTATCGGTTATGGTGACGGTGAGCCCCGCCTTGATAAAGACTCCGGCAAGGGCGGATCCCTTCATGGCGGCAAGGTTGCGTGTTGTCATTACCGCCGTGGCATATCCCCCGATGGCGAAAAAACCCGCATGCCCCAGGGAAATCTGCCCGGTATATCCCATGAGCATGGTAAGCCCCACGATGACAAGGGCATAGTAGGCGGTCATTGTCATCTGCGTCAGAATGTATTCTGTCCCGCTGAGGGTGGCGATTACCTGAAAGAAAATGACCATCCCCAGGAGAAGGACTATGGGAAAATATTTATGGTTCATCTTCATTAGAATTCCTTCAGGGCGGAAACTTCGCTGCTGCCGAAGAGACCGCTCGGTTTTATGAATAGTATCAGCAGAAGAATGGCAATGGCTATGGCATCCTTGTAAGCAAGGGGAAGTATACTAATACTCAATGCCTCAAGGACTCCAATGATAAGCCCTCCCACAACAGCGCCGGTACTGTTGCCGAGGCCCCCGAGTATTGCCACGGCAAAACCCTTGATCGCAAGAGAGGTGCCTCCGTCATACTGGGTCATGGTAATGGGAGAAACGACGCATCCCGCCAGTGCCCCGATGGCGGCGCTGAGCATGAAAGACATGGTGACCATGTTCTTTGTATTGATACCGCAGAGCTGTGCCGCCATGGCATTGGCGGAACAGGCGCGCATTGACCGCCCCGGCAGGGTATATTTAAAGAAGAAAGTAAGCCCCAGAACAATAACACTGCTCACAGCCAGGACCCACACAACCTGGGGCGAGATATAGGCCCCGAAAATATTTATAGATGAAGACGCGTTGCCGGTAAAATAAGAAAGAGACCTGACCTTTTCATCCCAGATGTGCAGGGCAATTTCACGTATCACCGTAGAAAGGCCGATGGTGATGATGACCATGTTGAGGACCGTGGGTTTTTTCATACGCCGGATAAGGGCAATATCGATAAAGGCCCCCACGAAGGAGACAATGATAACCGAAAAAAGAACAGCAAGGGGAAGGGGCATAAAAGCATTGAAGGAAATGGCGGTCATCCCTCCCAGCATGACAAATTCTCCCTGGGCGAAGTTGATTATACCCGTGGTATTATAGATGATATTATAACCAATAGCAACAATGGCATATATGCTACCCATGGTTACGCCGGAGAGAAGGTACTGTAACAGCTGTTCAGATGACATGATGATTTCCGGTGAAATGGTTTCGACAGGATCGTGAAGCAGAGGAACAGGGCCCCCGCAGAAGGGGGCCCTGGTTTAATTCTACTATTTTTTACAGGGCACGAACTTGCCGTCTTTAACGGTAATCATTGCAAATGCGTCTATGTCAAGCCCATTGTGGTCTTTTGGTGAAAAATTAAAGATTCCGCCCGTTCCAGGGAAATTCTGAAGATTCTCAATGGCATCCCGGACCTTTTCTTTGTCATTTCCAGCCCTCTTGATACCCTCAACAAGGATGGTAATGGCATCATATCCATGTCCACCGAAGGTACTGACATCTTCCTTGTAGCGGGACTCGTAATCCTTCTTGTATTTAAGAAGGAGAGCCTTCTGCCTGTTTGAATCAGGAAGAGCATCAGCGATAAGAAGACGACCACAGGGGAAGATGATACCGTTGCCGGCATTGCCCGCGGCACGGACATACTTGATGTTTCCGAAACCATGACTCTGGAAAAGAGGAACATTCATGTTCAGCTGCTTCATGTTCTTGGCAACAATAGACTGCGCCGGAACGATTGACCAGTTAACAACAGCCTGGACGCCCTTTGCCTTTACCTTGGTCAAAACACCGGTCAGGTCTGTAGCCTTCTTGTCATAAACCTCGCTGATGAGGACCTTGATGTTATACTCGGGGGCAATCTTCAGAAGCTGTGCCTTGCCGGCATTACCGAAACCAGTGTTACCGGAAACGACACCGATTTTTGAGATACCCATTTTTTTCATCGTTTGAAAAATCTTACGTGCCGCGTGGCTGTCTTTCTGGGGTGTTTTAAAGACATACTTAGCAAGGGGATTAACAATAACTTCCGCAGCCGCGCATGAGATAAGAATGGTTTTGCCCTTTTCACAGATATTCTTTATTTTCATGGTTGCCCCGCTGGTGGACGGGCCGAGAATGGCGAAAACCTTTTCTTCTTCGATGAGCTGCTTGGCAAAGGAAATGGCCTTTTCAGGGCTGCCGCCGCTGTCCTTGAGAATCAGCTCGAGCTTTTTACCGTTTATGCCTCCCTTCTCGTTTACCTCATCAATGACCATTTTAATAGTCTTTGCTTCAGGTGCGCCGAGAAATGATGCGGGCCCCGTCACGGCAAGAATCGCTCCCACTTTAATCGTATTACCGGCATCTTTTTTACAGGCAAGAGTAAATGAGAGCAGAGATATGGTGAGTCCTGCTATAAGTAACCTTTTCATCTGGAACAAGCCTCCTTAAGTTTAATTAACCTGATTACAGTGTTACTCTCTATAGAAACCAGAGGTGTACGTCAAGCACTTAGTATGGCCTGTTCATTTTTTATGAAGATTTCACCACATGTGATCCTGCGGCAAACCCGCTGCGTTCAGCGATAACAGGACACTTCACCTTAAAAAGAAAATGAAGGGGAGCGGAAACATCACAGAGAGACTCATAATTGCCCTGTCCCTTTGCAATAATGAGGTCAGCCCCGTTAAAATAATCGAGAAAACTGCTGCTGCAGTCGTCGAGAAGGGTCCCCGGCGCATCTGAGCCGTTATCGATAACGCGCACCAGGCTGTCAAGACCGGTCTCACGGGCCTCCTTCAGGGTGGCGTCATTGATGACCGGCGCACCCCGCACCGCCATGATGACACGTTCAGGGCCGATCAGTTCAATAAGGGGCCTGTCAAAAACTATTTCACCGGCATTATCAGCAAGATAGAGGATTCTCTCCGCTTTTTCAAGGGCATCAAAAAGAAAACTCACATCTCCCTCAAGGGGCTGCGAAAGGGCTGCTTCTATATCATCCGGCACCTCTTTTTCAGTGAGGGAAGTTTTAGCCCCACTGTCAATGACATTGCCCGCGATGGCAAGTTTTACCGCCGCAAGAAGAGGCGCCTCATCAGCCATAATCTCTTCACGCAGGGGATCAAGCATTTTCAGGGCAAGGGCGTTAAATCCCTTTTTCACTTCACGGTAAGGGTCTTCGAGGCCGGTCATCTCTTTTATTCGACGATGGACATGACGGGCAATAGCAGGGGGAGAGGAAGTTAAATCCTCATCGGCAAGATTTTTCAGGATATCCTTTATAATTTTTTCCTGGAATTGAGCATCATCGGTGAAGTAACGTGACGCCTCCAGGGCCTGCCGTATCAGGCAGGGTACACAGTCACAGGCTGTTTTCATTGATCTACTGTCCTTCAGGTAAATTACGGCGATAGCGGCGAAACCTGCCCCGTCTCTCCCGTCGCGGCATTCTCTGCTCGTAACTTCCTGCCGCCTTTCCCCTTTTGATTGTTTCATGGTAATCTCCCATCCAGCTCACGGGGGCAACACTGAAGAGGGCCATCAAAAGAAAAAAGAGAGCAATAACAGCAGCAAAAATAAAGGGCCTGTTACGCAGCTTTGCCTCAGACTTTTTTCCCTTCATGTATATGAGAAAAATATTCCAGTTTAAAAAAAGGTGAAAACTTCCCCCAATGAGAAAAAGAAGGGCAAAGGTCATATGAAGTGTTTCCCATGTCTCCTTGTCAAGGAAAAGAAACTCCCACCCTGTTAAACGCGCCAGACGGCAGCTGGGGGCAAAATAGAGAGCTATCCCGGAAATCCCCAGCAGAACAAAGGCAAAGGCAATCCCCGATGATACAAATGAACGAAGTGCCTGCCGGTTATCAGCCATCGCCGCGCACCAGGGGTGTACCGCATTCGGGACAGCGCATTTCAGCACAGGGCATACCCCGCTGATGGGGGAATGTTCTGTTGCAGTTCATACAGAGACAGACATCTCCCGGGCCCATGCCCCTTCCACGACCGCGCCCCCCGCGTCTGCCTCCACGGCCGGTGCCACTACCCGCGGCTAAAGTGGAACCGGCGGGATTTCCCGGGACCGGTTCGGACCTTTCCCTGGCGGGGGTCTCCTTCTGAGGTTCTTCCTTCGCTGCCGAATCAAAGGAAAGGGCCCCGACGGGACACTCGTTGATACAGAGGCCGCACTCGAGACAGAGAACCTGATCTATTTCGACTTCGTCACCGACACTTATAGCCCCGGGGGGACATGAAGCGGCACAGACACCGCAGAGGGTACACTTATCCTTATCTACACTGATTGCCATAATCTCATCTCTCTTGTAACAGAAATTTTTCGCTGCCACGGGGACAGCGAAAAATAAATTCTGCCGTTACTATTTATCTTCTTTGCCAAGGCCTTCGAGCTCGGCGATTCTTTCGTTCACGAGTTCTACTTCCTTCTGCATGGCTCGCGCCTGGTCCCTCAGCATGCGGACTTCATCCTCGGGACGCAGCTCAGGGTAAGGCTGTACCGGAACAGGAGCATAGGCTGGGGCTCCGTAATAGTCGGGTGCACCCCACCTGCCGTAACCGGCACCGCGCCACTGACGACCGCCGCCGCGAAATCCTCTTCCGAAACCGTAGCCGACACGTCCGCGTCCGCCGCTTGCATATCCCGGGACTGAATAACCGGAACAGTACCCGGCTCCTCTTCCCGTCATGGGACCGTATCCATTGGGTCCTCTTCTATCTCCACCTGGCATAATACACCTCCATTAAATTTATTAGTAATGAAAACTGTTTTCAATAAGAGTAAGTTTGAACTTCCCCCCCCTAAACAACAATCCCCGAGCACCGGCTTTTAGCCCGGTACCTTGTTGCGGCATTTACTGCATAACCCGTAGAAGCCGATGACGTGATCGCTGATGGTAAAATTATACTTTTTCTCAAGCTTTTTACGGGTCTTTTCAATCAGTTCGCGCTCTTCATCAAGAAACTCGGAATAATCAATAACACTTTTGCACCGAACGCAGATAAGGTGATGATGATGCCGTCCCCTTTCACCACTCCGGATTAGTTCATACCGCGCCTTGCCCTCGCCGAAATCAAACTTTTGAACGATTCCCATCTGGAGAAGCACCTCAAGGGTACGATAAACCGTGGTGAGGCCGATGCCGGGGTTACGCCCGTGGGCCTTAACATAAATATCCGCGGCAGTGAGATGATCTTTCGTTTCTGAAAGGATGGCCATTACCACTTCTCGCGGTTCTGTTATTCTCATACCAAGGTTATGAAACCGGTTGTGCCACCATGCTCCGCGTCTGCGCACCTGCCACACTCCTTCTTATTGAAAATGGTTTTCATTAACAATATAGTGATAAGGTGGATTAATTTCAAGTAAAAAATGTGGGGCTGTAATTTTTGAGGGATAATGACAACGATTTCACACCTTCATTATCACGGCAAACCGGCCTGTATACCAATCTAAGAACCGCTATTCACTGATAGTTACTCCCCTGGAAGTAAACGAAATCCCCTGCTGCCCCCTGGTGCCAATCATAATAGATTCTATAACAGGCTTTTTTACTTCTGAATAAGACTGCCATTTCACAATAAAGTTAGCACCAACACCGCCACGGGTATCCGTCTCTTTTATCCCGAGGTTATACGTTTCCAGAGGCTTCAACTCCAAATGCCTGCTGTTTATATATTTATGGATCAATTTACCGGAAGAATTGTAATAATCAATTGATGAGATAATAATTTTATTTTTCAAATCAACATTATGAATGCTGAGAGTGATGGAAAGGTTTAATTCCCATTTTAAATCACTGTGAAAAATCGACGAATACGCGGGAACATATACTGTTTGTTTTTTTACAATTTTTCCTGATTTAGTCCCGGCCTGTAATGAAGCACAAAAAATCAAGAATAACACTGAAAAAACAACAAATGTTTGTCTCATATCTACCTGCCTGTATAATACCAAAGCTATGACATCATTGTCTTTTCAAATAAATCTTTATTTTCAGACAACCCGATTGTCGCTATATAATCATTCTTTTTAAAAATAAAATTGCCGTCAGGATTCGGTATCAATGTGCCTTTCCTGAGAATCCCGACAACAGAAACACCTGTTTTTGAACGTATTTCTAATTCCTTTATTGATTTCCCAATTAATATACTGGTATTGGTAATTTTTGACCAGTCCATTTCAAGGAGAAAAGGGGTTTTTTTAATCTCTGATAGTATTGACTGGTCCAGCTTATCAATTTTTGTATAATAATTTTGTTGTCGTACTGAATCGGTAAAGCTGTAAATTTTTGAAAGGGGCACTTCAAAAATCATGAGGGCCTGTCTGATAATTTCAAGACTTGCTTCGAATTCCGGTTGCACGACTTCAAATATATTCATTTTATACATTTCTTTGACACTTGTCAGTTCATCTGCTCTTGCAATAATTTTTATATCTGGATTAACCCTCATGCTATAGCTGATTATTTCTTTAGCCGTTGAAATAAAAGGAATAGTTATAATCAATAAGCTCGCTTTTTTAAAATTTGCTACCTGCAAAACAGTATCCTGGCTGGCATCTCCATATATTACCGGGTATCCAGATTGTTTTGACTTTTCGAACCTCCTAAAATCCTGTTCGATTATAAGAAATGAATATTCAAGTTTATTGAATATTGAGGCTATTTGATGGCCGACACGCCCTCCACCGGCAATTACAATATGATTACTTAAGCCATCATGGGGGAAATTAATCGTTTGGTACTCTTTATATTTAAACAGCTTTCGTTTTAATGAATATAAAGGAGAAGCAAGTAATGATAAAAATGGTGAGATTATCATTGTGATAATCGAAACCGAAAGTACCAATGTATAAAAATTATTATCTATAACATTACTTTTCAAACCGGTTCTCGCCAGTACAAAAGAAAATTCACCAACCTGAGCAAGACCAAATCCCAGAGCCAGAGGTATTATATTGTAATATTTAAAAGCAATACTCAAGGTCGAAAATATAAAAATTTTACTCACAATGATCAATATAACCAGTATTAAAACCAGAAAAATGTTTTCATAAATAAAAACAGGATTCAGGAGCATGCCTATGGAACAAAAGAAAACAAGACCAAAAATATCACGTAAAGGAATAATATCATTTAACGCCTGATGGCTGTAATCAGATTCATTTATTACCATACCGGCTATAAATGCGCCAAAGGCCAGAGAAAGTCCAAGCAAATGTGTCAGATACCCCACACCCAGGCCAATTGAGGTAATGGTAATTAAAAATAATTCCCGTGAATTCAATTTAACGACAATTTTCAAAAATCGAGGAATAATTCTAATTCCAATAAAAATTATGGCAATTAAAATCAATGCTGCTTTCAAAAGAATAAAAAGCAGGGGAATAAAATTATTTTCTAATGACTGCAAATTTGGGATAATCAGCATTAAAGGTATAGCGGCCAGATCCTGGACGATCAATATACCGATCATGACCTTACTTGACAGGGTGCCTATCAAACCACGGCTCATGAGTGTCTTAAGAACAACCATTGTACTGGAAAGAGAGATAACCATTCCTAAAACGATTGAGTCTTTGAAAGGTAACTCTAAAAACCAGCCAATACCATAACCAAAAGCAATCAATAAAAGTATTTGTATGGGGGTCCCGATCAGTGCTATAGCCTTTACTGATTTCAATTCCCTGAAAGAAAAATCAAGGCCTATTGAAAACAAAAGCAATGCGACACCGATTTCTGCCAGCAATTCAATACGGGGGATGTCTGATACTGTCAGCCCGCCTGTATAAGGGCCAATTGCAATACCGGCAAGAATGTAACCAATGATGGGGGGTATCCTGAGTTTATTGGCTATTAAACCGGCGGCTAACCCAACCACTATTATAATTATTAGATCTTCTGCTATTCCCAAAGTCTATGTATCCAAAAAATTTTCATTATCTATTATTTAAACTTTTTGCAAAAAACTCTGTAACCGCCGCCGCCACTGCATCATCAGGTGAATCAGGGAAAAGTGCCATTATGGCATACCCCAGGTACTTATCGACAAAACCACCATGCCTGCATCACCTGTTTCTCCTTCTTCATAATGTTTATCCTGTCAACAGGAGCGAAGGACAGAAAAATCACTATCAGGCCCATTTTCAGTTGAAAAGAATAATTTGTCAACGCGTTAAAGGGAACAATACTGAAATTCCGTAATGCAATAAGGATCATTCCAAAAATAAGTGTAATAAAAGCCATGATGGGAAAAACGAGACCTTCGATGTCCTTTAACAAAACATGTGAAAGATGGCAATAACATATGAGAAAGGACAATTTTATCAGCATGTATCTCTGCCTGTCAGACTGCTGGATTATACTGACAAAATACAACGAGGATTGATGCTATTGTGCTGTACCGCAGAGATACTTCTGGAAGGATGCAAAAAAACGTAAAGGCCGACATCGCCGTTATGGCGATGTGCGACCTTTTTGAACTACGGTTAATGTTTTTGATACCACTCTTCAGAATGGATATACCCGGCAAAGACATCGCCCTCATCAATATGAGGTGGTATGTCATTCTCATGCCTGTACCATTCATCGGGATGCATGAATCTGGCAAATACATCGCCCTCAGTAACATGAGGTGGTATGTCTTTCTTATGCCCGTACCAATCGTCGGGATGCATGAATCTGGCAAATACATCGCCCTCAGTAATATGAGGTAATATGTTTTTCATGACATTCTACCTCCTTTCAGTGTCTGGTATTAATATAATTAATAAGGATTGAACAATCAAATTTTTTCATTGTCCCGAAATTCTAAAAAAGCCAAAGATTTAAAAAGAATTATTTCTTTCGTGCAACAATAAGGGTAAAATCATCCTGTATGGCATTGAGATTGATAAAAGTAACAAAATCATCGATGAGAACATCGAGTATCTCCTTTGCCGATTCTCCCCCGGCAGCGGCAAGTGACTTTCTCAGGCTGTCGAGTCCGTATCGCAAACCTTCCGCGTTACTTCCCTCAACGACCCCGTCAGAAAAAAGAAGCAGTGTATCACCCGGGTCAACGGTCACCTCGACCACCCTCGGTCTTACATGTGAAAGATTTACCCCCAGGGGCTCTCCCCTGAAAAGGCCACCCTCATCCCCTACGGGGACAACTTCCCCGCTCCCTTTTTTACTCAGCAGCAAATCAGGATGCCCCATATTTACATATTCCACGCGGGATTCCCTGAAACGAATAACCAGGGCAGAAGCATAGTTGTCGAGACGGGAAAGCTCCTTTGAAACACTGCGGTTTATCTGTTCTGCAATGTGATCAAGGGGCTCACCCTCCATCCTGGAAAAAAGGCGGCTCGCAATGGGCTTGATAATCATGGCGATAAGGGCCGCGGCGATTCCGTGTCCCGAGACATCGAAAAGGCTTATTCCCCTTAATGTCCTGCCACTGCAGTAGAAGTCATAGCAGTCTCCCGAGGCACCGTATTTCGGCATATAAGAAAGGGCGATATCCCAGTCTTCAAGTTCTTCCGGTGCCAGGGGTAGAAGTGAAAGCTGCACATCCGTCGCCAGGTTCATCTCCAGGCGGGCGATCCTGTTTGCCTCCTCCAGCCTGCTGTGGCTTATCATGAAACGGTTCATCAGCACCAGGGTAATCCCCAGCATGAAAATAAAAAAACCGTAGCGCGTCAGCACGATTTCGTATGACCAGAACATGGAGTCAAGAATATCAAAGAGGGCACAGGCAAGCACAATTACCGCACCGGGAATGAGGTTTCCCGCCGTTGACTCCCACAGTGTTTTTTTCAGGGCCCGGAACACACGCCTGGGAAAAAACATGGTGGGGGCATTCCTGAAGACAATGCGAAAGTAGACAAAAAAGGCCCTGCCAATACACCAGAAGGCCTGGTAACAGAGGGGTACAATGGCACTGCTCTGCCAGATCCTCAGAACATCAATAGCAAAAACATTTGAAACGGGAAGAGAGACCACAGCGGCAAGAAAAGCATAAAAATAAAAGAAAAAGCGCGTAGCCCTGCTCAGAGCCCCTGAAATCAGGTGATCGAGAAAGGCCCCCGCCGCGGGAAGAAGCAAAAAAAGTGAGATGTATTCAATACGATGAAGAAGGGTTGAATCATCAATAAAGGCATACACCGTGTGTGTCCGGGAAAAGAGGTACACAAAAAGGAGAACAGAAAAGATGCCATAATATAAATTATAAATTTCTTTCCGGCGTCGCATGTAGGCCAGGATATGGTAAAAACCAAAAAAGAGATAAAGAAACATCAGCACCAGTGCGGCCTTTTCAGAACGCTTGATCTGAAGAAAATCGAAATCACTGATCTCAAAGGGCCGGCTCCGGTGAAAACCCATATCAATATTGGCGGGATCACCAATGACCCTGACGGCGAGGATGTTTTTACCGGGACGAAAATAATGCGACGAAAGGGGAATAAGCACATCCCGCAGGTGCCTGAACTTTTCTATTCTTCCCCCGGGGCCGATAAACACTTCAGAACGGAGAAGACGGCCGTTGAGGTAGACCTCCCAGTTTTCCCCGATATTTGCCGAGTAATATGCCTGTAATTTTTCAGGGGGGAAGTTCTCCGCGCCGATAAAAAATTCTGTTACCACGGTAAAGCTTTTCACCGGGCGCTTTTCCAGTGAAAGAAAATCCCTTTTCTCCACAAAGGGGAGGTCCCTGATGACAAGGCGGCGGTCACTTCCCCCTGCCGGGGGAAGAAAATACCAGGCAGGATCGGACTTTTCCGGCATGCGCCTGATCCAGTTCTCCTGGAACCCCTTTCTGATAGCGATACTGTTTTTCTCCAGGTCTACGGGCCCCGCGATGAGGTTCCCGGCGGAAAAAAAGACAACCAGTGCCGGCAAAGCCGCCCTGAATAAAATATTACATAAACCTGTCATGACTGCCTTTTAGTTCACCCTTTACCTGCTTTTACTCTATAGCCTCCGGCGCTCCCGGAAAGACAATATTTTTCATTTCTTCGGCCTCATTTGACTTGACGCCACCAGTGTCAGGTTACACGATTATAAAAGACCTGCAAGGATATTTCCATGATTGATATGAATAAACTGAAAGAGTATACCATATCCACTGTCATTGTCTTCCCCTCCTGGAGCATAATCTGGATTCCTGTGAGCTTCCTCTTTGAGCAGAACCCGATCATCTCCACGGCACTCCTGGCGCCCCTTCTCGGCTTCACCAGTTTTCACCGCGTAGAGGGCTGGCAGGCTCCTCTCTTTGGGGAGATAACATTTCCCTGGCTGGTCTACTGGTCTCTTCTCATAGCGGCGGTTATCATCTTCAGGCGTCTCCGTTATGGCGCCGCCTCGTAATGCCGGAGCAGAAAAAATAATGGATCTTTACCTTCCCCCACCCCGCATTAATCTGATTGACTTTTTGCACTTCATTCGTTTCAATACAGGCATATGTCCGGGAGCAAAATTATGAAAAAAACGAGACTGCTTATGATTACACTCATCTCCATGGCGGCCCTCTCATGCCAGAAGGCCTCCCCCTCAAAAATCGTCATTGCCCATCGCGGCGCCAGCGCCTACCTTCCCGAACATACCCTTGAATCCAAGGCAATGGCACACGCCATGGGGGCCGACTACATCGAACAGGACGTGGCCCTGACCAGAGATAACCGCGCCGTTGTCATACACGACCACTACCTCGATACAGTAAGTAATGTGAGGGAAGTTTATCCCCGCCGCAGCCGAAAAGACGGCCGCTTTTATGTAATCGACTTTTCCCTTGCTGAACTGAGACGCCTCACCTTTTTCGAAAGGATCAACCGTGACACCGGCAAAGTGGTCTATCCGAAACGGTTCCCTGCGGGACGTTCCATTCCCTTTCGCATTCACACACTCGAAGAAGAAATCGAGATGATCCAGGGCATGAATAAAAGCCGCGGGATGAACACCGGCATCTATCCCGAACTGAAGGCCCCCCGGTTTCACACCGACGAGGGAAAAGACATCGCGAAAATCATGCTGGATATTCTTTACCGCTACGGGTACAAAGAAAAAAAAGATAAATGCTACCTTCAATGTTTCGATCCCGCGTGCCTGGAATATCTCCGCAATGACCTGAAGTGTAAACTCAAAATGATTCAGCTCATCGCCGACAACTCATGGAACGAAACCCCCGGCGTTGATTACCAGGCCATGCTTACCCCCGGGGGCCTGAAAAAAATCAGCACCTACGCTGACGGCGTGGGGCCCTGGACCGATCTCATTGTCATTCCATCGAAAGAGAAAACAAAACAAACCACATATACAGTAACCGATGTCGTCAAAAACGCCCACAGCCTGGGCCTGGAGGTTCATCCCTTCACCTTCAGGGCGGATTCTCTTCCCGGCCGGGCAAAGAACTTTGATGACTATCTCTCCATCTTTGTAGAAAAACTCGATATAGACGGTTTCTTTACTGACTTCCCTGACCTGGGCGTATCATTTTTAAAAACCAGGGGATATCGAAAATAAAAAATCAAAAGACAACCATAATAACTGCTGTGAAGGAGTGAAAATTAACGATGAAAAATACAAGGCTGCATACTTTAATTCTTATCATGCTTATCTCTGCGGGCCTCGCCTGCGGCACCACGGAAAAACGCCTGCAGGAAACAAAACTCAACACCCTCTTTACCATAAAAAGTGAGACTCCCTACAAAGAGTATGTTTCCACCATGAAAAAAATCATCACCAGAACACGGGTCGATCTCACTGATAAAAACCGTGACCGCATCATTGAATGGAACGCCCCCTATATTCTCAAACCCGCCGTCGCCCCCGGCCCTGACGGCAAATTCAAAAAGGGCATACTCCTGGTTCACGGCCTCTCGGACAGCCCCTACTTTCTGCGTCAAATCGGTGAACATTTTCGCCAAAAGGGTTTTCTCGTCTATGGCCTCCTTCTTCCCGGGCACGGCACGGTACCGGGTGACCTCACAGAGGTTTCACGAAAAGAATGGAAAAAGGCGGTACGTTACGGCATGACGCGCCTTCGCCTGAAAACAGAAAAGGTCTACATGGGAGGTTTTTCCCTGGGAGGGGCACTGGCGGTAAACTATGCATTGAAAAACAGCGATGTAGCAGGCCTCATTCTTTTTGCCCCCTGCCTGAAAATCAACTCCAGCCTTGCCTGGCTCGCCCCGGCTGTTGCGGCCATCAAGACATGGGAGGATGTTCAGAAAGACTCTGATTATACAAAATACCATTCTTTCGCCTATAACGGCGCCGCAGAAACCTACCGCATGGTACAGGACAACGATAAACTGATGGAAGACCAGAAGAAACGTCTCGCCATGCCGATCTTTGCCGTTCAGAGTATTGACGACAAAACCGTTGACGCGAAACGAACGATTGAAGCCTTTGATAAATTTTTTACTTCCCCGAAAAACCGCCTTCTCCTCTATACCACCACACCGGAAAAAGACTATGACGGAGCGAAAAATTTTATAGTGACGAAAAACTCCTTTCTTCCGAAGCAGAGGATTTCCGGTTTTTCTCATGTGGGCCTTACCTTCCCCCCCTCTGATCCCCATTACGGCCTTAACGGGGATTACCGGTACTGCCATCATTATAAACAAGGAAGCCCGGCGCACATGAAATGCCGCACCGCAAAGGATATCTGGCGCGGGGAATATACCGAAAAGGCCCTTGTCAAACATCCCGTTATGGCGCGCCTCACCCACAATCCCTTTTTCAGGGAAATGCTGGGAGAGATTGACCGCTTTCTCGGCAGGTAAAAACCAGGCAAAAAATAAAACAGGCAAAGGAGCAAAGGCATGACCACATCATCACCATTGAAAAAAGCGGGGAAAATAATTTTAAAGGGAGCGGGCATTATACTGGCCCTTCTGCTCATCATCGGGCTTTTCAACATCGACAGGCTCACCCGTCTCTACCGCGTGGTAACCCTTTTCGAACCTGACCGTATTGATAAAAACTTCAGGTCCCTGGGAGAATTGTTCGAAAGCCGCCGCATTCGTCATGGCGATAAAATCTTTCGTTTTAAAAGAGATCCGAAAAAACTTCCCCCCACCTACACCTGGCAGGGAAAAGAGAAAGACCTGCAGAAGTGGATCACCCATACCTCAACGACAGGCATGGTTGTCGTAAAAGATGACACCATTCTCTTTGAAAAATACTACCGCGGCAACAACGAGAAATCCCCGGCCATTTCATGGTCCGTGGCAAAATCATTCGTTTCAGCCCTCTTCGGTATCGCAATAGAAGAAGGGCATATCAAGTCTATCAGTGAACCGGTCACAGCCTACGCTCCCTTTCTGAAAAAAAGCGGATACAACAATATCACCATAAAAAATGTTCTGCAGATGTCTTCGGGAATTCGTTTCAACGAAGACTATGGCGACTTTGACTCAGACATCAACCGTATGGGCAGGGCCTTTGCACTGAACAAGTCCTTTGATGATTTCGTCGTTACCCTTAAAAATGAAAAAGAACAGGGCACCTATAACCACTACGTCAGCATGGACACACAGGTCCTGGGAATCGTTTTGAGAGAGGCAACGAAAAAGTCCCTCTCCGCCCTGCTCGAAGAAAAGATATGGAAACCCTGCGGCATGGAAGCAGACGCCTACTGGCTCATCGACAGTGAGGGCATGGAGGCGGCCTTCTGCGGCCTCAACGTTGTGCTGCGGGACTACGCCCGCTTTGGCCGTCTCTTTCTAAAAAAAGGTAAATGGCAGGGCCGCCAGGTGGTACCCCGGCAGTGGGTTATTGATTCCGTGACACCCGACGCCCCCCATCTCATGCCGGGCAAGAATCCCCTCTCCAGCTGGGTTCTCGGCTACGGCTACCAGTGGTGGATACCGGAAAACCCTGACGGTGATTTTCTCGCCATCGGTGTCTACGGGCAGTTCATCTACATCTACCCAAAGTATAACATAGTCATCGCCAAGACATCAGCCTATGCCGACTACAACAAGGACGGCGATGCCATGGAAAGGGAGACAATCGAAATGTTCCGGGCCATTGCACGAAAGATGAAATAGGGGTTATCTTCTCACCATGGATATTTTTATTACCACCCTCGAGGCGGTGGTTACTCTCATCGGCATCGGCCTTCTCGGTTTCTGGATCATTGCCCGCAACAAGGTCCCCGAAGAAATCATGCAGGTGGTACCGCCCCTGGCCATAGACATTGCCCTTCCATGCCTGGTGCTCAATAACATCCTGCGCAAATTTAGCCCCGCCGTCAACACCGACTGGTGGACACTTCCCCTCTGGTGGCTGGCCTTTACCGGACTTGTTTTTGCCGCCATGGTTATTCTTTCGAAAACGGTACGAAAAAAATACCGGCGGGAGTTCTCCCTCAGTCTTTTCTATCAGAACGGGGCATTTCTTCCCATAGCTATCATATCCGGGATATATGGCTATGACTCCCCCTACCTGGCGGACCTCTTTATATTTACCATGTTCTATCCCGCCTTTTTTTTCAACACCTACCATCTCTTTTTTCGTCACACCAAAAGTGAAGAAAAAGAAAAAAAGGTATTTGACTGGGGGAAGTTTTTCAATCCCATTCTCATTGCCACACTCCTGGCCCTTGCCCTGACCCTGACGGGTATCTCAAAGGCGGTGCCTGACTTTATTCTCAACATAACCCGCAGCATGGGGCTCATGGCCATTCCCCTGATCATTCTCATCATCGGGGGAAGTATCTACATCGACTTCAGGCAGAAGGGGGAAATATACCGGCGGGAAATACTGCAGTTCGTCCTGTACAAAAATATCCTGATACCGGCACTGGTCATGCCCCTTGTTATTCTTCTGCAGCCCGCTTATCCTGTTGCCCTGATACTGACTCTCCAGGGCGCCACTCCCCCTATAACGGCGGCACCCATTGTCACAGAACGGGCAGGCGGCAACAGGGGCATGGTGAACCAGTTTCTCGTTGCCAGCTTTCTCACATCACTTGTCACTATCCCGATAATTGTCTACATACTGCACCTTTTTATTTCACCACGCTGAAAATTTTAATTTCACGAAAAAAATCAAAAGACTGCAACCTTAAACCACTTTCTCCTGTCTCTCTTCATATAACAAAGAGACAATACTTCCGGAAGTTGCTTTCAGATTTTTTCACATTATTCTGAGGACGAGGTGCGTCCGCACATCTGACATACATACATGGAGAAATAAGATGAAAAGAGAGATGAAAAGAGAGCAGATACTTCTGGTATATCCTGAATTCCCCTCTACCTACTGGTCATTCCATTCAGTATTCAAGTACACACGGGCACGCGCGTCTTACCCTCCCCTGGGGCTGATGACGGTAGCAGCCATGATCCCTGACGGGTATGATCTTAAACTCGTCGACCTGAACGTGGAAGAACTGTCCGATGATGACATCATTGCTTCAAAAACGGTCTTTATTTCGGGGATGCTGGTACAAAAAGAATCCTTTGACCATACAGTACAGCGCTGCCGAGCCTTTGACAGGATTGTTGTTGCAGGGGGGCCTTATCCTACATCGGCCTATGACAGCATGGCGGGAGTAGATCACTTCATTCTTGGTGAATGCGAAGACATCATCGAGGGTTTCTTCAATGACATGGCGGCGGGAGAGGCGAAAAAAATATACACCTCAGACCAGTTCCCTGACATCAGAAAGACACCGCCGCCGCGCTTTGACCTTATTGACATAAAAAATTATTATTCCATGGCCCTCCAGTTTTCCAGGGGATGCCCCTTCAACTGCGAATTCTGTGACATCATTGAACTGTTTGGACGCGTCCCCCGCACCAAGACACCGGAACAGATGCTTACAGAGTTCGACCTGCTCTATGCCCGCGGGTTCAGCGGGTCACTCTTTATTGTGGACGATAACTTCATTGGAAACAAAAAACATACCCGCGAGCTCCTTCGCCGCATCATTCCCTGGCAAAAAAAACATGGTTATCCCTTTGTCCTCTACACTGAGGCAAGCATCAATCTTGCTGAAGATGATGAAATGATCGACCTGATGATCAGTGCGGGATTCAACATGGTCTTTATCGGCATTGAAACACCCTCCGAAGAATCCCTGAAAGAAACAGGCAAAGGACAGAACCTGAAGGGCAATGGCACTCTCCTTGACAGGGTGCGTTACCTCCAGGAGAAGGGGCTTGAAGTCAGCGGCGGCTTTATCGTGGGATTCGACAGCGACGATGAATTCATCTTTCGTGCGCAGGAAAAATTCATCCAGGCCTCGGCAATACCCATGGCAATGATCGGCCTTCTCCAGGCATTGCCAAGCTCACGCCTTTATCGCCGTCTCAGGGATGAAGGCCGCCTTGTAGGAAAGACAGCAGGCAACAACACCCACGACCTGGAGCTGAACTTCAAACCTCGCATGGAGGAAAAAATTCTCGTTAACGGGTACGTTGACCTTCTGCAGGCTGTCTATGATCCCGCCAGTTATTTCAGCCGGGTCTACGAATTTCTCGGTCGGGTAAAAAAAGGAACATTCATTAGACGCAAAACAACGTTAAGCGATATCATGATTTTTTTACGTTTTCTGGCCTCAAAAACAACCGCAGTAGAGGGGCGCCTCTACCTGAAATTTCTGGCAAAGGTGATGATACGAAAACCGGCACTCTTTGCCGAAGCGGCGCGCTTTGCCATCATGGGAGAACACCTGATAAACATTACAGAGGAGATAACCCGTCACCATCGGTTCATCTCCCTCATGGAATCAACCCTTTCCGTGATGACCGCCTCTGCACAACATATCAGGGAAGAAGCAAACCCCTCCCTGGCAGCGCCTTTTCAAAAATACATGGAACGTGCCGCGCGGGACATCCGAAAAAGATACCGATCCCTTCCCTCCAAAATGAGGAAACGAACAGGAGAAGACCTGTCTTCATTCAATGCCGAAATGTACCACATCATGAAAGAACTGGATTCTCCCGCAGAGACTTTCCCCGCGGCAGCGGCAATAAAGGGAAGCATTGCCGCTGAGAGCTTTACCGCCAAAGAGGGTTCAGGATAAACGTATAACCCCGCCTATCCCCGCGGCCGGATCTTCCATGTAAAGGAAAGAAGAACAATGGACAGGATGGTACAGACATAGATAGCGTGAATCACAGCGTCCCAGCCGTAGGCGGGATTACTGGCAAGCCACCCCAGTCCCTTGGCCTGGGCCGTTCGTCCCAGGTAACCGAAAAGCCCCACGAAACCTGCGGCGGCCCCCACGGCTTTCTTAGATGTTACGTCAAGAGCGGAGACCCCCAGAAGCATTACCGGGGGATAGACGAAAAAACCAATAATGCCCAGAAAAACCATGTCGAGCCAGAGATTACCCGGCGGGTTATACTTGAGGCCTATAAAGGCAAAGAAAATTGGTATCATACAGAGAAGACTCACCATACCACGGCGCCCCCCCAGTCGGTCAGATATCCATCCCATCAGAATGGTACTGGGGATGCCCCCGAACTCGAGAACCAGCACGGCAATCCCCCCCCGGCGAGGGTGGCCTGTTTCACCTCCCTCAGGTAGGTAGGGCCCCAGTCGAGCATGCTGTAGCGTACAATATACACGAAAAAATTAGCAATGGCAAAAAGCCAGAGATATTTATTAGTAAGAATATAATCGACAAATAGTTCACGCGTGCCAAGTTCCCTCTCATGGTCTTCCTTTTCTTCAGCGGGATAATCATTCTTATATTCTTCGACAGGGGGAAGTCCCACCGACTGCGGGGTGTCACGGAGTCGCCAGAAGAGGTAAACCGCCCCCACCAGGGCAATGATACCGGGAACATAAAAGGCTGACGGCCATCCCCACCGGCCCGCCGCCCAGGCGGCGATGACCCCGGCAAGCCCCCCGCCGATATTATGAGCGATATTCCATATGGCAAAAATGGTGCCCCTTTCACTGACACTGAACCAGTGGCCGATGGTTCTGCCGCAGGGGGGCCATCCCATACCCTGGACAAAACCGTTCATTGACCAGAGAAGAAGATGGAGGCCATAACTTTCAACAGACCCAAACATAAAGTTAATAGCAGCAGTAAGAAGAAGACCAAAGGGCATAAACCGCCGCGGATTACTCCTGTCAGAGACAGAGCCCATGAGAAATTTCCCCAGACCGTAGCTTATGGCGGTAATGGCAAGTATATTGCCGATCATGTCATGGTTGTAATGAAGGGCCCCCTCCATCTCCCTGGCAACAGTGGAAAGGTTGTTGCGCACAAGATAGAAAACAGCATATCCAATAAAGGAGGATTCGAGCATGCCCCACCTGTAGCGGGGATAGAGACGCGCCACCTCTTCATCGGAAAGGCGTTCCCTGGGAGGCGCGGGCTTAAAAATATTTAATATTTTTTTCATCGTTTATGTATCCTTAATTCTTATGCGTCGGACATCTCGAAGCAGGAGAGGGCGACAAGAAGCTGTGCGGGCCCGTAGGCGGCCCAGGTAAATATGGTAGACATGGGTATCTTTACGAGAAATGAGTTTACCGCAAGAATCGTGTCAGAGGCGAGAAAAAGCGCCGCCCCCGCAAGCAAAACGAAGCTGCGGCGGTCTCTCAGGCGTCCGTAACGCGCCAGGGCGAGAAAAAACATGAGGGATATAATGCACATGTAGACAAGAACCGCCGCATCGAGGCCGCCGGTTTTTCCCCGCACACCGGTAAAAAAAGAAACAATAAAAATGATAAGCAGTGCAAGGGGTAAAAGGTGCCATTTTCTAAATGAAAAACCTTCAATGAAGGCAAAAATATAGAGAAAATGTGTCATGAGAAAAAAAACGATCCCGTAGCTCAGGAGATCAACTTCCACGATCATCAAAAGGGTATCACCCACCAGGGCGGCAATGAGCCCGGCAATAACAAGGCCGCGGTAGCGTGCGGGTTCTTCCCGTGCCAGGGAGAGAATGGCCACACCCGCGGCAACACCGGTAATTGCCGGTGTCAGGATATACTTTGCCGGGAGAATGTTCATGAAGGTCAAAACTTCCCGCCCGAGAAAAACAAGGGCCCAGGCGTAGAGCATGATTTTCAGGCTTTTTTCAACACTTGTTTTCTGCACTGTGACACTCCTTAAATCGTTGCCGGCCTTTTCGCCGTGTAATTCCCCTTTGGTCCCGGGCCCACTTTGTGGGGATAGGGCCCTGACCGGAGTTTTTTAACAATCACGCGGTAACATCACAAAGCCTCCTGCAGTATATCCCCACCGGCTCCAGAAGTCAAGAAATGATATCCTGCGAAAACCGACAAACAAAGTGATCAAAAATACCTTGACCTTGATAAATAAAACTGATAACAGGTAAACCAACACTGACATCAGACATACAGGCGCAGCCGGGTTCTTTATTATTCCCCGGGGCTTTTACTGCTATAAAAATTATGGCGAAAGCCGGCAATTTCTCTTTTCTAAATAAAAACAATCAGGTAAAAGAGAGAAATCAAGTATCCGGATAAGCAGAATTTCTGTCAAATCGAATAATCCGGGGAGGAAGAACATGAAACGACACACTACTACCCTGCTGCCCATACTGTTTATCATTACAGGCCTCTTCTCCTGTTCCGGGTTTTTTTCAATCGAAACAGACAAGGACTCCTACGAGACACCGAAAATCTTCAGCGGCCCTGCCGACGCCTGCGGATACGCCTATGCCCCCGGCATCATTGACGCCGCCGCTGAAGGAATGGGTGTCTTTCTTGAAAACAGTGCCAGCGGCGGCTCCTTTGATACGGCAAAAAAAATCGTATCAGGCGAAGGCTACCTCGGTATGGTGAGGGAAGATGTCTTTCTCCATGCCCGGGACAAGTTCAAGGACCAGTATGACCATGACAAACACACGGGAGACTTTACACAGGAAAAATCTGTCTTAAAAATTGCCTCCCAGCTGCAGACTGTCATCTCCCTCTACGAGGACAATGTCTACCTTCTCGTCAACACGGACAATATCACCGACACCTATGAAGATGTTACATTCACGGCAACCCCGGACGGGAAGCTTACCATGATCGACCTGCTCAAAGGCGCCCAGCGAAAAATAAACATTGGTCCCGAAGATTCTGACACCTACATGACCGCCTATGCCATTGGAAACAATTATGTTTTCCCCTCGGATCACAGGGATGATACATTCACAACTCCCCCCCTGCTTTTTAACGATGAAGCTGAAGATGCCATCGCGAAGGTCGTTTCAGGGGACTATGACGCCGCTTTCTTTACCTCCCCTGAAGAAGCGGCCCTTCTAAAGGAAATTGACGCCACCGCACCGGTACAGTTTATAAATGTTCACATGCCCCAGGGATCTCCCCTCTACAACCAAAAGGGCATTATAAGGGCCTCGGATTTTCCCTTTCAGACCACGGACGTTACCGAGAACATCCTCGTCAAGACCCTCCTGGTCATGGGGCCCGGTTTTAAATACAGCAACGTACAGGATTTCATCGACACTGTCTTTCTCTACGCAAAGGAATACCAGGGGTTCAGCGACCGCTGGGAAGAACTGAACAGGGGAAAAAGTGAAGAATACTTTATAAAGAATCCCCAGATGGCCCATTTTGATTCTCTCTGCCATATCTTCGGGGTCTCCCCGGTAACCGAACCAAAGGACTACTTCTACGCCGGGGACCCCACGGGCCACTTCCATGACAAGGCAGTGGAGCTCATCTGGCTCCTCTCACACAACCTCGATGTTGACCTCAAGGAACATCACAGCACCGGTGGCAATGAAAATGCCATCCGCATACTCGACGGAAGCGCCACCATGGCACTGGTACAGGATGACATCTTTCAGTGTCTTGCCTCGCGGGATACTGCCTATGAAAGCATCAAGGCGGCGGCAATGAAAAAAATCATGCCCCTCGATTTCTCTTATATTCACCTCATCTCATATTACGACGGGGCCAACTTCAACGTCGAAAGTATAAGCGATTTTCCGGGCATGGTCATCAACCTTGGAGAAAAGACATCGGGGACTTTTATGACGGCAATGAATATCATTAATAGCTATGAATTCGACCAGGCAAGCAATATCACCTACTACTTTGATGATCCTATTGAGGCCATTGATAAAGTCGATGACGGAACCTACGATGCCACCTTTCTTGTCTCCCCCTATCCCTGTCTGCCGGACAATACCTTTAATGCCACCAGCTATCCCAATATCGGCTTCTCCGCACCCCGCTTTAAATATGAGAGTACATATGTAAAAAAAACAAATCCACCTAAAATTTCGACCAATGTTCAGTATCCCTATTCAATGGGATTCGAGGCAATTGACTATACTTCCGCCCCCTACGGCTTTCCCAACAGTTATCCGCCGGATGCCATTCTTTACCGCATCCGTAACATTATCGTCAAGTCACCGGGGTTCAACCATCCCGATATCGCCACCTTCATCAAGTCTGTCTACCGCAAGGCATCCTACCTGGGAGTCCAGAGTCTCTATCCCGAGACCTACCTTGCCTGGGAAGAGGTTACCAAGGAACACGGCAAGGATTACTTTGTCATCTCACCCTTCGGGTGGTGTGATGACGCGGTTAAATACTATCTTTCACTTTTCCCTGAAGAAGAATAGAGGTGACCATTATGAGAACAAAAAAACGAACCCTTCTTTCAGCAATACTCTCCATCTCTTTCTTCTATACAGGGTGTTTTCTCGTAGACAACAGTCCCGTGGCCTCCAACACCTACGAGGTTCTGCAGACACAGGCCCTCAGCGCTGAGATTCATATCGGCCATGACATCCCCGTTTCTATCACCATAAAGGCAGACTACGATGAGACTACAGAAATCCCCGTGCAGTTCTACCTTTTAAACAAAGAAGATGTAGAGGAAGTTGAAAACGGCCTGGGAGACACGGCAGATATTCGCATCTACCGCCCCGATGTACTCACCCTTGACCAGGTCTACGCGGGCAGTCATGAATACGCCTATGAAGAACCTGCGGGCAACGACACCGGGGAGTACCGTGACCTGAACCTCTTTAACCTGCACATCCCCGCTGACCAGGGCATCGACAAGCTCACGGGAGATCACAAGATCGGCACCTACCATCTTGTCGCTGTTGTCGACAAAGACGGCACAGCCGACATCGATGCCTACGAGATATATAAAAAAATGAAAGATAACAGCCGCCAGATGGCGGAAGTCACCATCCCCCAGGAGGCTCTGCTGCCCCCTGACCTCTCCTATGTTGCCATGAATTTTACCGGCGACATGGAGGATCCGAAAAACGCCATGACCTACATGGACGTGGTGGTGCCTGACCCCAACGGATTTACCATTTCAATCGACCCTTCAGAACAGGACCGCATATTTACCGGTAACATAACCGTACGGTCATCGTCAAAGACAAGCCTCAATGTACCCATACGCTTTGAACTGAGCAATGAAAGCCTCGGGTTTACCGGTGGTAATGTTATAAAGCCCCAAATTTATGATAACGAAATCCAGGGATGGATGGAAGTCTACTATGCTGCTGAACTGAAACCAAACATCGACGAAGACATTACCGTTGCCCTCAAAATTTCTGAAACCGACGCCGCCGCCATTAAAACAGCACTGGCTGACAAGGCCGTGGCAGACGGGGTAACCAGGCTTTCCACCACATGGACCCTGACAGCCATGGTAAACGACACTGATGACGGTGCCACTCACCCGGTCCTTGAACGACGCTATACCATGGGTTCGAACAGGCGCCTGTACGACAATAACTATGGCACCTCGCAATTTAAGATCAATTATGACCGTTACGAGGTAGAAAAAAATGCCGGTATCGTTCGTTATGTTCCCTACGATCCCGCCATGACAATTGAAGAAGAAGTGGCCAACCATTCGGTCCCCCTGGAAGGAGAAAACAAGGTACTGGTCATTTTTCATGATGAATTCAAAAAGAACGTGGGCAGCAAAAAATTCGGCGGCGGCATCTGGGCCTATGAGCGGGCCTATTTCGTCAACTTCAGCTGCTACCAGACCGGTGTCGAACTCGACGCCAGCCTCTTTGGCAACTCTTTTAAACTGGTAGACATAAACTTCGACGCATTCTCCTTTCCGAAAAACGCCGCCGCCTCAGGCTATAATTTTTTTGTCGAGGCCTTCGGCATTACCGTCTACCAGGAGGGTATGCAGGGACATATCGAACGGTCCTGGAGTTTCCCCATCCCCCTCTACACCTACGGCTTTGAAAAAAAGTTCAAAAAATTCGGAGTAAAACTGAAAATAGGCCTCTCCGCCTCGGTTACCCTGGTACCCACCATCAGTCTCTGGACCTACTATGACGGGGCCCTGAGAATGGAAAAATCAATCGAGCTCATGGTCACCGGGCAGGCGGCCCTTGATGTTGATGCCGCCATAGTCCAATTCGGTATCGAGGCCTACCTGAAGGTTATTGGCATTGAACTTCTCCAGCAGATCTATACCGAAACCGATTTCCAGGACAGCCCTACAAATCCAGGTACCGAACAGGTGGCGGGGGCCCTTTACAAGAAGCTGGGAGTCTACCTGAACGGACCCGAGGGGTGGCTGAAACTCTGGGTCAAGGTGGTCTTTGTTGATTTTGACTGGACGGTTTTCAGTTTTACCACCTTTAAGCGCCTTCCCCTCTGGGAAATGGAAACCTCTGGCAGCGGCCTCTGGACCAACTACCAGGATTACAATCCCCAGGCGGTCAACGAGGTCTGGGAAGGAATCGACTGGGAAGACATCGCACCTGATTAAAAATAATTGAAACTGATTTAATACATGAGAACACCGAAAAAAATTTTATCAGCAGCACTTCTTGTCTTCACCGCCGCGGGACTTGTCTACTACCTCTCCCTGCCGGGCTATAGCCTTACCTGGCAGAAAGGGGCACGGCAGGCATGGGAACTCAGGTACCGTGAGATCGCCCGGGTCTACCCCCCTAAAGGACGAAGCGTAACCACACGCTACGACCTGAAGGGTGTATTAAACATGCGGGTCTTTGATGTCTCCGAAGAGAAAGTACGCGTTGGATTCCAGATAAGTCCTGTCAGCATCAAAGTATCCCGGCAGAGACTTCCTGAACTGGAGAAAATCTACTCAACCTTTTTCCTTGCTGAATTCTCACCGGCAGGAAAACTGCAAAAAACCATCTTCAGCAATGAAATCGCCGCAGAAGACGAAAAAGAAATCGAAAGAATAATACGCTCATTTCAGGTCATTATAGCTTCCAATTTTTTCGGAAAATGGGAAACAGAGGAAACCGACAGTACAGGCAGATACCTGGCCGCCTACAGCCTCGATAAAAACAAAAACCGGATAAAAAAAATCAAAACCGCCTATACGCACGTCACCCGGGAAAAGGGGCATTACGACGGCGCCCTCGAGGCGAAAGTGAACCGGTCAGAAAACACCTTCACATCTTCACCCGGCACATCATGGTTAGCCCGGGCCCGCGGCTCTGAGCGCATCACCCTTTTTTCAGAGAAAAAGCGAGTCATGACAACGTCCCTGAAAACACGCCTGACCCTTCTCCCTGCCACAGCAGGAAACCTTGCCATCTGGCAGAAAGACACATCCTTTGATACACTGACCGAAAAGTGGCAATCTCTTCCGAAAAACAGGATATCCTTCAGGGACCTGAAAACCATCAGGGGCCTTAAAAAGGAATACGGCAATGTCACCCTTCAGTCACTTGCCGTGAAAATTTTCAAAAAATATAAAAAGTTCGACTATAACGGTGTCATCCCCTTTATCGAACTGCTCAGGCTCTATCCAGAAAAGGCGAAAGAATTCGCCAGTTTTATCCTTAACTCCCGTTACAACGTGGAACAGAAAACCATACTCCTTCACGCCCTGGAAAGAGCGGGGCATGCCGAAGCCCAGAAGGCACTTTCTTCAATTCTTACGGGGGAAGCCTACCCGCGGGCACACCGGGTACAGGCAGCCATTGCCTTCAACGCCATCACCGCCCCTACTGATGAGGCCATCACCTCACTCTGGGAGACCTACGGATACCGCAATCCTGACACGCCCCTCAGCGAAGAGCTTTCCACCACGGCCATTCTCGCCCTCGGTTCTATTGCACGAAAAAAAGAAAAAGGCGGAAGTGACACCGATAGAAACCTGGCGCGTGAAATCAAAGAACGAATCTTCAGTGACATCAGTTCCACCCCGGACACTGACGTGAAAAAAAAATCAGCCCTCTATACCGCGGCGGGCAACACGGGCACCCCGGAGGCCCTGGAGTACCTTGAATCAGGACTTTCATCACAGAATGCCATTGTACGTTCATCCGCCGTCAATGCCATAAAACACGTCGATGACGAAAACATTGAAGAGACACTCTGCAACCATCTGCAAAAGGAAAAAGTCCCCATAGTACGTGAAGCGGTCATACGCTCCCTCTACAGCCTGGAACCAAAAGAAGAGACTGTCTCCGCAATCATAGAGACCCTGCCGGGGGAGAAGAACGAGAATGTCCGCAACAGAATGTACCGGTACCTTCTGAAAAACCGCAACTTCCCCTCGGTGAGGGAATCGCTGCAGCAGATCCTGGAATGGGAAAAATCACCGAGAAACAGAAAAATTATAATCAAGGCAATAAATTCTGATAACCGGGTACATTAACATTCACTATAAATTTTTTAATCAACCCGCCGGAAAAAGGGTCGGGCCCCAAAAGGAGACTGCATCATGAAAAAAATCCTTCTTTCACTCTGCACCATGCTACTTATAGCCGGCACGGCCCCCCTTGCCGCCCAGGAAGCAGAGACCTATGATTCCCTGCTTAAAAAAATCAGAAAAACCATAACAAAAACAATCAAGCCTTACGGCAACTTCTACTTCTTTCTCGGCTACCAGCAGAATAATGAATACGATGCCGCGGGCACGTCCTCTGCCGACAAGGACCTTCTCTATTCCCTGAGCAGGTACAGCAACGCGGGTTTCCGCTTTATGACAAGAGACTTCAGGGGTGAATTCGAACTCGGTTTTGGCAACGAAGGAGACGACTGGAAATTTGCCATCCGCAAGGCATATGGCATTTATAAAATGGATTTCATGGAAATCATGGTGGGCCAGAGTTGGACCCCCTATACCCGCTGGTCAAAAGAAACTGCAAATTTCTACCGGTCTGATGGGTTTGGCGCCCTTAACGATGGGCCCAACATTCAGCTGAAATTCCTCTTCGATTTCGGCCTCTATATTGATATTATAAACCCCCATGTCTCTTCGGCAACACATACCTTCTTTGATGACATGACAGACCTTGAAATCGTAAACGAGGAAAAATACTACCTGCGCGACGAGGGCTTCGAGTCAACGACAAAACTTCCCCTTGATTCCATCGAATCATATGTCCCAAAGTTCTTGGTAGGATACAATTTTATCTACTCCAGCGGCAGGGATATGAGAATCGATATAAATGCCGGTGTAGCGACAAACTTCTACAAAATCGGCAACAATGATTCCACCCATGTCTTCAATAAAAAATGGATCGGTTCATACCTCGCCTACCTTAACACACACTTTTTCTTTTCGGGTTTCATCCTGAATATCAACGGCGGCTATGCCATAAATCCCACCAACTTTGGCCTTTCTGTACAGGGAAATGACAACGGAGAATATATCGCCGGTTCCGCCCTTTCAGTACTCAACATTGCCACGGGGCTCTACGAAATAAAGGATACCCAGAATGTTCAGGCCTTTGTTGAACTCGGCTACCGAATCAATAAAACCGTTTCACTCTTTGCGGGCTA
The DNA here is from genome assembly GCA_964534225.1 of uncultured Leptospirales bacterium. Lineage (GTDB taxonomy): Bacteria > Spirochaetota > UBA4802 > UBA4802 > UBA5550 > CAZHNW01. Next base: position 41,258 of record CAZHNW010000027.1, read on the forward strand.
CGGCTTTTCCATCCTCATCTATGGTGTCCCTAATTCAGAAAATGACCTTGCCATGGAATACTATGCCAGCGCAGACATTACCTACCGTGGTGTCATCACCGTTTCACCCACATTAACCTATCGTGATTTCATGAAAAACATGAAGGGCACAAAAGAGGGTTCCGAAATATGCGCAGGCCTTCTGGCCGCCATCAGTTTCAACTAAAGCATTTTTCTTCTTTCCCCCTGCACGAAAACTCTTTCATACCCCAGGATTAACGTGCAGGCGAGAAAAAGATAATATTACAGCCACAATTTTTTCATGAAAAAACTTCCCCCCGTAAAAAAAAATAA
>CAZHNW010000028.1:0-6241 GCA_964534225.1 uncultured Leptospirales bacterium
AGAATTTAACAATGGGTGGGAGTGCACAAGTGTGCTAATCCCCACCCTCAATTAATTGTTAATGGTGTTTTTTTGAGTTGTTTTGCATGAAGAAAGAAGAGTAAAAAAGATCAGACTACCATTTATCAGTAAAGAGTGACATCTCAGTATCTGCTGCAATGGGAGGTTAAATCGCTTTATTGATGGCGGCATTCACTATTCCTGAAGAAAAAAGTGAATGCCATGATAACATGGATAGCACGGTAAATTTTTATGTCGACGGTTTCCCCTACATCTTGAACCTGCGCATAAAGTTCAAAAAACCGATGCGGCTCCCCTGGACCTTCAGTTTCCCTGACGTTACCGCCTTAACCGGTGAGGTAATCTTGAGGGCCATGAAGCGCCATGTCCTGGCATCAGCAGTGACAACCGCTACGGGTCGAGGGGTTCCCGGCAGGGGACGGTCTTCAACAATTTCACAGATGCCCCGGCGTACCGTCACGATGAATCGTTTTTTCTCTGCGGGGAATAAAAAGTGAACACTTTCATGAACGTCCATGGCACTCTCCGGTTTCAGGCGTACTGCCATCTGGCTGAATATCAATGCCAGGGGGATGTTTGCCGCCATGGCTGGCTGGTAGGTGGGGGCGGGGTATTCTGTTTTTCCTTCTTTTAGTTCACGGGCATATTCGAGAAGGTATCCGCGGCCGTTGAGGTTGTAGAGGGTGCCGGCAAGTTTTTCCATTACCGCGGCGAGTTTCATGTCGATATCACTTCCCCCCGTGCCTGAACGCTTTACCTTTGAAAGAAGATGCAGGGCCCAGCGGTATTCTTTTTTTTCAACCGCGGCAGCCGCCTCTTTGATGACCTGCGAGGGGCCTCCCATGAGGGCGACTTCGCGCTCTGCTGTTTTTTTCGCCGCAGGGGGATAGAGGGCTTCGGGGCGCCCGTCGAACCAGCCGAGATTGTTGCCGTAGATGGCACGTACCGACCAGTCCACCTGCCCGTAAAACTCGGTGGTGTAATGCTTTGCCTTCAGGTGGGCAGGGAGCTTGATGGTTTCAGCCAGGGTGTCAACATCGTCACCTCGGTTGGCCCCGCGGACCGTCTGGTCATGAATCCACTGGATGGCGTCACGGTAGTCGGTGAGAATTTTCCGGATTTTCATTTTTCCCTGTATTGGCCGTGTGTGGCAGGGGGCGAGATGTTCCGGGGCGAGACGGCGCATCCGGTCGATGCTGGCAACCCACTGGCCAACGGGGCGCGGGGATGTTCCCCTGATGGTGTAGATGTTGGGAAATGTCCAGTAGAAGTTGTCCCCGGCGATGAGTGTTTTATCCTCTGGAATCCATACGATGAGCTGGTCATGTGTCTCGCCGTGGGCCTCGATGAGTTCGATGGTCAGGCTGCCGAAGGTGAGTTTCTTTTTTCCGGTAAAGGTGTCCGTGGGGAGTATGACCCCGCTTTTCAGCGCGGCCCTGATGTCGGTGCGGCGGCCGATGCCATTGCAGGGGAGTTTATCAAGGGAGATGCTGTCACCGAACTGGCGGCGGCCACGGATCGATTCAATGGGATAGAAGAGATTGTACTGTTTGAACAGGTGGGGGGTGAAGTTTTTCGTTGCCCAGATGTGGGTACCATTTTCGGCCCAGACAGAGGCACCGCCGATATGATCGATATGGCTGTGGGTGTAGATGATGGCGCGCACCGGCCCCTTCGGGGCCTCTGCGGTAAGGGCCTTTTTTACCTCGCGGGCCCGGGCAGGGCTCATGGATGTGTCAACGATGATGTTGCCTTTTTCTGTGTGAATGAGCAGGGTGTTGGCGAGGTCGTATCCCGTGGCAACCCATACATGGTTTGATATTTTTTCGACACGGGGTTTTCCTATATATTCATTACAGTGTTTTTTTATCTGCGGCGGGGTTTCGATGGGAGTCTCTCTTTTCTCACTGCATGAGGGGCCCAGGAAAAGAACAAGCGTTGCCAGGCTCAGAGCCCCTTTTGTGAATATGATTTTCATCGTATGCCTCCGGTTCATTCAAAAAATTTCGGGTTTTTTATCACCGTATCGGAAATACCATGTTCCGGCGAGAGGGGTGATCCTCCCTGCGGGATCAAGCCGGCAGAGGCCCTTATCTGCTGCGCCCTGTAAGGGGAGCGATACCAGGAGGGCTGCTGCCACTGCGGGAAAAATAAAGATTCGGGTAATCATACTTTTTTACAACCCTATCAAACAGTGAAAGGGGGAGCCTGTCAAGAGAAAAGGTTCATGTAATGATTCAGTGAGAGAGAATGATAGAGCTAAAAATAAATAAAAAGCCATAAGTATTCAGTTTTTTATTGACTGTTGGATGTATACCATGTTATATAAATACCGAATGGTCGGTATGTAGATGGCATAGGAAGGAGGAGACAGGAATGAGCGAAAAATTTGATGTGATTGTTGTTGGATCGGGCCCGGGAGGGGCCACGGTGGCGCGGGAGATGGCCAGGGCAGGGAAAAAAGTGCTGCTTCTGGAAAAGGGAAAAACCCATAAGAACCTGGGGACCTATGTCGGTGCCCTGTCAATGCTTGACAGGTTCGGTTTTTACAAAAGCAGGGAGGGGCTCATGATGCTGAAGGCCACCACTACCGGGGGGGCAACCATGGTCTATTCAGGTTCAGCTGCCATGCCACCTCCCTGGTTGAAGACAAAATATAACATTGATCTCGAGGGATATGCCGATGAGATCTGCCGTGAGTTAAAGGTGGATATACTTCCTGAAGAATACCTGGGTGAGGCCTCAAAGGCCATCATGGATGCGGGGAACCGTATCGGACAGGAGTGGGAGCCCATGCCGAAACTTCTGGATGTGACAAAATTTAAAAACGGCCGGAGCAGCGCGGCCCGTACATCACTCGGTTTAAACTATGGTGAGAGGTGGACTGCCCGGGATTATGTTAACGACGCAGTTGATGCGGGGGCGGTGCTGATGACACGCACTGAGTGTACTGACATCATCGTGGAGAATGGCACTGCTGTGGGAGTGAAGGTGAAGTCGAAGAAGAAGGGAGCTGAAACTTTTTTTGGGAAGGATATCGTCATCGCCGCCGGTGGGATACCCTCTCCGGTACTTTTGAAAAGAGCGGGGATAAAAGATGCCGGTGTCGGGTGTGTGGTGGACCCCACAATTTTGATATACGGGATTATGCCGAAAAAAGGCGCCTACCTTGATCCCCTGGTAAGCGTAGTAAGCTGGAAGTGGTATGACAGTGACGGGATTCGCGTAGGAACCCTTATCGATCCCTGGATCATGACAATGATATCACTTGCAAAAGCGGGGCTGCATCATGCCTTTAAAATATTCAGGTACCGTAAAATGGCAGGGATCCTGATAAAGGTCAAGGATGAGCTGGGGGGATATGTTGATGAGAAGGGAGAAGTCTCCAAGGCTCTGACAGATGAAGACAGGGCAAAGATCGAGAAGGGGGTTCGCATTGCCACGGATGTCCTGATTGAGGCGGGATGTGAACCAAAATCCATTGTGCGGGGAGATATCAGGGGGGCACACCCCAGCGGTACCTGCAGGATAGGAGAGGTGGTAAATAAAAACCTTGAAACCGATATCTCTAACCTTTATGTCTGTGACGCATCTGTTTTTCCCGAGGCCCTGGACAGGCCGACGGTCATTACCATTATCGCTTTCGGGAAACGCCTGTCAGAGCATATTCTTCGTAAATGAAGCGGAAAAATTTCTGAGGTGAAAACGATGAAAAACAGAATAGATGTTAAGGATTTGTCCGATATCATTGCCATCGAGAAGATTTCCATGGAAGAACGCGGTGTTACTGAAAGCACCTGCGAGGCAATAAAAAAAGGTGCCGTCATCGATCCGGAGAGGAGGCAATATGGAAAAAATTATCAAGACTGATGTCGTCGTTGTAGGGTCAGGCCCGGGAGGGGCCACGGTGGCTCGTGAACTTGCCGCACAGGGGAGGGAAGTTGTGATTCTTGAAAAGGGAAAGGATCACCAGAAGTCGGTGGGATCTGTCTTTGCTTATGCCACCATGTATGACATAAAAAAGTCGGACCAGGGAATCCTGGTTCGAAGGGGGATTACCACCGGGGGATCAACCATGCTCTACTCGGGAAACGCCTATGAACCCCCGGATTTTTTAAAGGAACAGTTCGGCATAGATCTCTCCATGGAGGTGGCAGAGACAAAGGAGGAGTTGAATATTGAGCCGGTGCCTGAATTTTTCTATCGTGACTACACGGGCACCATGCGGCTCGTTGAAGCTGCGGATGCCCTTGGGTATGCGATGACTCCCCAGGAACGGTTTATCAATGCGGAGAAGTGTGATTCCACCTGTGACCGCTGTCTCTTCGGATGCAAAAAGGGGGCTAAGTGGACGGCGCGTGAATACCTGGCAGATGCCGTCAGCGACGGAGCCAGGCTGATTACCCGGTGTGATGTTGAATCTGTTATCAGTTCCGGGGGAGAGGCCGTAGGAGTTAAGGCGCAGGTTCCCGAGGGAAGTTTAATCGTTTATGCAAGCCGGATCATTCTTGCCGCAGGGGGAATCGGGACTCCCCTGATACTTCAGAATTCGGGAATCACAGATGCAGGGTCACATTTTTTCACTGATCCCATGTCGGTCATGGTGGGAGTCATGAAGGAAGGAAGGGGGACCTTTCATGAGATCACCTACACCTTTGCAAATGAAGAAAATGTAGGGGAATTTGTTTTCGGAAACGTGGGGGCCGTTAATGGTTTTGTTGCACAGCTGGCGGCGCTCCATTTGCCCTATCTCTTTAAGGGCCTGAAGATGAAGCGGCTCGCGGGAATGTTTGTGAAACTCTGCGATGAACCGAGCGGCAGAGTGGAACCCGGCGGTAAAATCGTGAAACAGTTTACTGAAAAAGATGAAAGGACCATGGCGTGGGGAGTCAGTATCGCCCGTGATATTATGACCGGTGCCGGAGTCATTCCTGAAACAATTTCAGTGGCAAAAGGGATTGGCGGTCATCCCGGGGGGACCGCGGCAATTGGACGTGTTATTGATGGAGATCTGCAGACAAAGTTGAAGAATCTTTATGTCTGTGACAACAGTATCATGCCCTTTTCCGGGGGGATCCCGCCGGTGCTTACCCTCATTGCACTTGCGAAAAAGACGGCCAGGAATATTTTGTAGCTTCATTGTCTGTGGCTGGGTGGTACAGTATATGGAAACCTGGTTGTTTCGGGTTAGCTGTTTCAGGTGGTTGTTTTTTTTGATCCATACTTTCACAGGCATGGTAGTATATGGTCATCTCCTGACAGGTGGGTCTAATGTAATTGACATGCAGATCCCTGTTTCGATAGTACGTTACAATCGAATAAAAAATAGTTTTATCTTTCATTACCGGATTTCGGGTAATGACGGGAAAGACAGAGTTGCCATGAGTGAAAAAAAAAGAAAAACACAGGAAGAACGAAGCAGGGAAACCATCCATAAACTTGTCGAGGCGACCCTTGACAGTCTTCAGGAATATGGATACCACGGTGTTTCCCTGGCCAAAATAATTGAGAAAGCGGGAGTCACCAAGGGGGCATGGAGTCATCACTTTAAAAGCAAGGCTGAATTAATTGCCCATGCCGCCGACCAGATGCTTCAGGGGGCCATTGAAAGCGGGAAAGAGGCTCATCCCACATTGAAGGATTTGCCTGAGGATGAGAGACTTCCATTCGTGCTCGATTATTTCTGGGAGAATTTCGAGCAGGGAAAACGGCGGGACGTCTGGGTGGAAGTCTATATCGCCAGCAGAACTGATGCTGCACTGAGAAAATACCTTGAACCGGTTATCCAGAAGTTTCACGATTCATTGAACCGGGTTTGGCGGGAATATTTTGTTCTCATAGATGAACAGGACAGTTCAGTAGAAACCGTAATGAATCTTTTCGTGTTCATGACTCGCGGTATGGCCATCCAGTCCCTTGTCAAGGATGATCCCGACTATTACCGCACTTTCAGGAACCAGTGGTTGAAGATGATTACTCCCCTGGTAAAGGTAAAAGTTTGATAAGGTTATCTCTCTTTCCTGGTTGAATAAACACATCACATAATAAAACGTCCCAGGCCGAGGCTGAAGATGAGCCCTCCCAGGATGCCGTGCTGGAGACTCGCATAGATGATGGAACCGGTGCGAATACAGGTGCGGCTTTTCTGGTTGACGTGGCATAAAAGGAATGTAATGATTGATTTGTCAGTCATTGCAGGGAAGGTGGCATGGATTATACA
>CAZHNW010000028.1:6251-16586 GCA_964534225.1 uncultured Leptospirales bacterium
TACTTGGCTGATCTCGATCACGCCCTACCTGCGCGACAACGCGATGGAAATCAGCCCGAGCTGGATGGTCAGCTACGATCCGGTGAAGTACACCACCAAGAACCAGTCCTTCGGTTTTCTCAGCAAGTACCGGCAGGATTTTGAAAAATGGAACCGCCGCAAAGAAATTTTTTTCAAATGGTACTTCAGACTCTATCATCGCCTTGAAATACGGGGCCGCGAAAATATCCCTGACGGCCCGGCGGTGATCATACCGAATCATGCCGGGGGCTATGATCTTGATCTCCTGGCGCTGACCTTTTTTTCTCTTCCCGGCAGAAAGGTTACCCCCCTGATTATTCATTCATGGCATTACGCCCATCACTGGTGGGGGCGCTGGTATGTGGGTGCGGGACTTCCCCTCTATCCGGGAAGGAACATGCAGTATGATTATTTTGATGATTACCTGAAACCGGGGGGTGAAAATTATCCGGGACTCATGGTTCTTTTTCCCGAAGGGAACATCAAGGGGTTCTCAGAGCGTCATCACCTGGGGAAGTTTTATCCCGGTGCCCTTCGTCTTGCTTTGAAATATCAGGTTCCCCTGATACCCGCAGCCATGGTGGGATTTGCCGAAGCCTCACCGGTAGTAAAGGTGATTGAACATGAGAATCGTCCCGATGACCTGGTGATTTTTCCCTTTACCCTGCCGAAGAAACTGGTTGTTGAATTTGGTGAACCGGTTTCACTGGAGAGCCATTATGATTTTTCTTATTCGAAAGAAGAGGAGTTTAAAATCATCAACACCGAGGTGCGGCCCCGTCTTGCATCACTGCTGGAGAAATATTATCCCGTTACCTGTGACCCTTTTTAGTCTTTTTCCGCATCCCAGGCGTCTGCCTGTCGTTTCAATTCATCGAGAAGTCTCTGCAGGCGCGGTGGTGTGTCATCAGGTCCGGGGAGCTGTTCCGGGAAGTATCGTTCCACCGCGTCAAGGGCCCGCTGGTAGGTCCCGGGGGAACGGGAGGTGTTGAAGTAGTGTATAACCAGTTTTTGGCCTGTTGGTGAAAGCTCATATTGTGAAACATATTCTACAACATCGAATATGGCCCTGCGCATCTCTTCTTTGCCCATTATTTTTCTATCTCCTTTGTCATCAGTGTCCGGTACTGGTTTGGTGTCAGGTTGGTCTGTTTCTTGAACTGGCGGTGAAAATGTGTCAGGTTATCAAAACCGATATGGTAGGCGATGTCAATGATCTTTGCATCAGTATCGATGAGAAGTTCCTTGGCCGCATCGATGCGGCGCACATTAAGGTATGTTGAAATGTTTGTTCCCGTGACTTTTTTGAAAAGCTGTCCCATGTAGTCTTCGTTAAGGTCAAATTTTTTCGAGAGTTCGCGCCGGTCATAGCGTTCCTGGTAATTGGTGTCAAGGTGTTCCACCACGTCCTGGATGATATCGCGGGGTTCAGGTTTCGCGTTGTCTTTCTGGAGTGACCTGAGGATGCGCTCGATGTTTTTTGATTTTTTCAGCAGCGCCGCGTAGAGTGAATCCTTTTCGTTTTTGGCCCGCTCCAGGTCAAAAATATAGTACAAAAGAAAAATTGAAAATGCCAGGGGTATATGCATGAATATCAGGAGGGGAAGTTCATAAAAACGAAGTGTCGCCAGGTACCATGAATTGCGCAGCGCCGAAAGGGGAACGGGGATGGCAACGAAGAGAAAGTACCAGTACTGACGCGGGTCTCGTTTCAGTGCAAAGACAAAGAGGACTGTGACGGTCAGAAGTGACGCATTGGCGAATATAAGTGCTGCCGGGGCGGCGTAATTTATCAGTGACTCAATGCCGGGAGTAAAAATAACAGCTCCCGCGGTGAGTGCCATCAGGAGCGTCGCCACGGGAGAAATGTATTTATTTTTTATCTCGAAGAAACGTTTCAGGGCGACAAGGGCAAAGAAGTTTACCAGGCTGTAGGTGGCAAGAAATGTCCTGGCCCGCAGTGAACCGTCCACTGCAAAGGGAAGGTCGAGCACTGAAAAATTTCCTGCTATGGTGAAGAATGCCATGCATGAGAAGTAGAGGTAAATTCTTTTGCGGTCTGTTGAAAAGTAGAGTATGACCATGGCAGCGAAGAAGAGAATATTCAGGGCAATGGCAACTATGTTAAAGATAAGGGGAAGATGTGTCTTTTGCAGGCCATGACTGTTTTCTTTTTCAGAAAAATTCAATGTAACGGGACCCTCTATGCCTGAAACGATCTGGGAGAAGATTCTCAGGCGGATACTGTTTTCTTCCCCGTATTTTACCAGCGATGGGGGGAGGAAGTAATGGCGCGGCATCTGCCAGGCGAAATGATATTTTTCTCCGTTTTGGGGTATGGTGCCGGTGCGCCCGATGAGTTTATCATTGATGTAGAGTTCATCGGAAATGCCGATACGCCCCAGTGAGAGAAGGATTGACTTCCCCCTTATCTCTTTTTTTATAAAGACCTTTTTTTCGATGTGTACCGTGGCGGTAAAATTATTCTGCTTTTGAATGATACTGTTCCAGGAACCGGGAATGCTGATCTCCCGGGAAGGGGAAAGTCTGCCGTCAGGGGCCTCGACGCGTATTTTCCAGTTTCCCCCGAGGTCCATTGCATGGTGGCCAGAGGAATTTTTTTCCCCGCAGCCGGGAAAAAACAGCAGAAGGGCGGCGAGGAGAAGAAGCGCCATCACGTGGTACGCCCCTTTACGCCCCTGTATTGTAGATAAAAACCCCTGTACCGGTAATCTGAACATATCCTAAAGGCTACGGATAGAGTCAATTAAGGCAATAAGAATTTTATTTTTTTGAAAAAGGGTGACTATACTCCATCAATATTCTGAAATCTTCCTTGATATACTGTACGACATGGGTATTCTTTACTGTTAGCTTTACACTACAGACTTTTGCAAAAGTCGACTGGCGGCATAAAAAAAATAACGGATAGTGACAGCGATGAAAAAGGAAATGCTCTTTATCCCTGCGGGTCTCTGGAATATCGGAATCGGTATGACAGGACTCTGTTTTCAGGCTTTTGCCATGAATCTTTTTTTTGGCGAAGGGGCCTACAGCGGTGAATTTATTGCCGTGGTGATGACACGTATTGTCATGCTGGCAATCATCATTTTTGGTGTCGGATACCTTATGGCGGCGCATGATCCTGTGGGAAACCGCGGTGTCATAATTCTGGGACTGGCCAGCAAGTTTATTCTTTTCGGAATATATACTTTTTATTTTATAACCGGGCAGGCGACTATCTGGGCCTTTCTCGCGGTGCTGGGTGACTTTTTCTGGGGCCTCCTCTTTATCTGGTACCTTGCTCAGAGCAGAAAAGAAAACGCTGAAGGGAGGGCTTAAAGTATATGAACAAAAAAAAAGAAGAATCTCCTTCTCCCCTCTATACCTACCGTGAGGGAATGCCCTGGAACCCGGTGGAAAAGATCATCATGGAGAGGCGCAGTATTCGCCTTTTCAAAAAAGAAGAAGTTCCTGATTCGCTCCTGCGCCGTATACTCGAAGCGGGCCGTTTTGCCCCTTCAGCGGGTAACTGTCAGCCATGGAAATTTGTCGTGGTCAAGGACCCTGACATTATTGCCGCCATGGAAAAGGATACGGTTAAGCTGACAAAGTTTCTCATGTGGTTTCTCGACTATGACCGGAGCCTTCTGCGGCGCATTTTTCTGGGCCCGCCGGTACGCCTTCTCACGCGCCTCATGCCCAACATGATGCATCCCATCCCCTTTAATCTTCTTCAGCGGATTGCCGCGGAGGCGGTACCTGTCTATCACCATGCCCCGGCAATTATCCTGATTCTTGTGGACCGCCGCGGCGTGGGTACCCCGAAACTCGATGCGGGGATTTGCGGGCAGAACATGGTACTGGCGGCGCACAGCCTCGGCCTGGGGAGCTGCTGGGTGGGTATGATAACCCTCCTTATGAAGTTTCGAAAGTGGCGGAAGTTTTTCAATGTTTCCTGGCCCTACAGTCTTGATGACTGCCTCATTCTCGGGTGGCCCCGGGGTGACTATGACGGAGAGGTGGACCGCGAGGTACAGGTGGTTGACTGGTTCGACAAAGATTGTGGTGGAAAGGTACGTAAGGAAAACCAGGGGGAGTAACATGAAAAAAGCAGGATTTATCGATAAAATCAAGGTGCCTAATTACTTTATCTCACGGCACACTCGTACCGGGTGCGTGGAGTTTGACCCCGAAAAATGTACCGGCTGCGGGATCTGTACCCGCATCTGTCCCGCAGGGGCACTGGAACTCATCCCCCGAAAGGGTCAGGAAGAGTCAAAGAAAAAACTTCCTCACCTCATTGAACTGACCCGTGACACTGAGATAAAGGGTTGTATGGCCTGCGGTGACTGCATGGCTGCCTGCCCTGAGGGGGCCATTTCCATTGCCCGGGGGTATGAAGCCGGCTATTACTACAAAAAACTCTCACAGTCAGAGCGTTTTGCCTGGCCAAAGAATTATTGATAAGGGCCTGGTTTTTTTTGCAGGGGTAAAATACAATTGACGGAACAGGCTGAATCAGGATAGGAGAGATAGTCCCTTAATTATCTCTGTCTTTCGCAGTATTCAGGAGCCGGCATGACCCTTAAAACCTTCAACCGACGAAGAACCGCATTTACGATTTTTTTTCTTTTTCATTTTTTTGCATTTTCCGGCGCCGCACTTTTCGGTGAAGAAAAGCCCGTGCGCGGCAATGTCGTGGTCCTTCCCGTTCCGCAGCCCGCCCTTCAGGTAAACGCCATGCTGGGAAATGCCCAGAAAAAGATAAACGACTGTTTCGACCGTCTCGGACGGTTTCTTCCCGTTGAACTCAACCGGGTCGACGCGAAGATGAGCGAATACGGTGAAATAAAGCGGGTTTCTGATCTCGAAAAGGTTGCCGCGCAGCTCGATGTATCTCTCTACGTTCTCCTCTCCTCCTATGCGCGGGGGCGCGTTTATTATGTCGATATGAAAATCGTTCCCCTGGAAAAGAACTATTCTTTTTTGCGAAAGAACCTGGTGATAAAGAGCCATGATCTTTCCCTGCTGCCGGTCAAGTGTGCACTGGAAATCGCGAAGATTCACCGGAATCTGTCCCTGCGAATAAAGGTCGAATCATGCAGTAACAGTTACTGTACGGTTTCCGCCGGGCAGTGGCATGGCCTTGAAAAGAAAGAGTATCTCACCGTAGAAGGTCCCTCCCTGAATGTTACCCGGCTCTACCGCTACCGTGCCCTGGTAAAGAAAGGTAAAGATATTAATGCAGGAAGTTTTCTCACCCTGCGCCGTAAGCCGAAGGCGGAGCAGATGATGAAAGAGCTGAAAAGGGAACGGGAAGAAAAGATACTGGCACGCTACGGGGCGGACAACACACTGCTGAAGGGAAAAAAACCGGAGCAGAAAATGATTCTCGGCGCCTGCATTATAAATCCCGGCGCCAATGCATGCCTTCCCGGATACGGTGCCTGGCTTGCCACGGGATACCTTAACCTGAAGGGGAAACCCCATGTGCCGGGGGTCGTGGCCGCTTCAACCCTTACGGTGCTCCATTTTACCCTGACGGAGATGCTTACCGGTTTTCACAGCAATTTTTTCCCCTGGGTACAGGATGGCGATAAGTCTGACGGCATGCAGTACCTGCATATATTTCTCTGGAGCTCCGTGCCGTTGACGCTGACCAATGCATGGCTTCACCAGCTTGCCCACCAGTATCATGGCCTTGAATCATTTCCTCCTTTTTTCAGGGAACGTGACGGGGCGGCTGTTGCCTTTTCACTTTTTGTTCCCGGTGCGGGCCTTATCTACAAGGGCTATTCCGCCATAGGCTGGAGCTACTATGCCGTGGAGATGTCTCTGGCCTCTCTTGCCGCCTGGTATGGCGGGCGCGGGGGGAAGACATGGGTTTACCTTCTCGCGGGGCTTTCCGCGGTGAAGGTCATCGAACTGGTTCATGCCTGGCTTGCTGAACCGGCTTATTCCCTTTACCGCTTTGAAAAGGAGGAGCCGCGAAACCGTGCGGTTTTTTCATTCATGCTGCGGCCGTCAATGACAGGGGATGCCGTTTTAGGGGGCGGGGCGATTATGCGCTTTTAACTTCCCCGAAAAAAAAAGACAAAAAAATAGGGCCTGGGGAATTGTCCCGGCCCTTTGTGAACGTATCACATAACAAAATAAAAAATCAGGGTAAAACTAAACTTAAGAAATTTACTCTCTTAATATAGGCGCGGGAGGAAAAATATTCAATAGTTAAAACTATTTTTTTAATTTAGGAAAAGACACATTTTTTTCATGGGGATTTCCCCCATTTGATGGCACCATACAGGAACCACCCTTTGCGGGGCAGCTGGCGCACCTGTCGGGGGAACAGGCGATTTCGTCGCTTTTTCTGAAGAAGCGGAAGATGCCACGCAGTGCAAAGATGACGGCGGCGGCAACAATAATGAGTGTAATAATCATCTGAATCATAATTAACCTGCCATATATAATCCGATACGGTAGAAGAGAAAAGTTACAACCCAGGCGAAAGATGTGGAGTAGAGGGCGGAAAAAGCGGCCCATTTCCAGCTTCCCGATTCACGGCGTATGGTGGCAAGCACGGCCACGCAGGGAAAGTAGAGCAGCACAAAGAGGATAAAGGCAAAGGCCACCAGGGGTGTGAAGACCTTCTTCCCCTTCAGGGGACCTGAATGGTGGACCTGGCTTTTCAGTTTTTTAGCCAGGCCCTTATCAGATTCGTTCTCTGCAGAACTGCCCTGGTAGAGGACACCGATGGTTCCCACGACAACTTCCTTTGCCGCAAGTCCCGTGATGATGCTTACGGTTATTTTCCAGTCAAAACCAAGGGGGCGCATAACAGGTTCGATGAATCTGCCCATGCGGCCGATATATGAATTTTTCAGGTGCTCCTGTCTTTCTTCGTTTTCCAGGGTGATGATTTCTTTTTTCTTTTCGATTTTCAGCGCATCTATTTTTTCTTTATCTTTAAAAGGAACAAGTCTGTTTATTTTTTTATTATAATTCTGTTCGACCGCGGCGGTTTTGACGCGGTAGGTTTCTTTCAGATCTTTCTGGAGGGGGAATTTCCCCAGGGCCCAGATAATTATTGAGGCCACCAGGATAACGCCGCCGATTTTTTTCAGGTACTCCACCGCCTTTTCCCACATGTGTTTCGTGATGGTACTGAGTTGCGGCCTGCGGTAGGGGGGAAGTTCCATAACAAAGGGAACCTCGTCGGTACGGAAAAGAGTCTTTTTCAAAAGGATGCCCGAAAGGGCCGCGGCAAGCACGCCAATGAGGTAGATGAGAAAGAGCATGCTTCCTGCTGAGTGGGGAAAAAAGGCCCCGATAAAAAGCACGTAGACGGGAAGACGCGCCGAACATGACATGAAGGGGGTGATCAACATGGTCAGGAGTCTGTCGCTGCGACTCTCAATGGTGCGGGTTGCCATGATGGCGGGGACATTGCACCCAAAACCCATGAGCAGGGGGATAAAGGATTTTCCGTGCAGGCCGATGCGATGCATTACCTTGTCCATGATAAAGGCGGCGCGTGCCATGTAACCGGTGTCTTCCATCAGGGAGATGAGAAAAAAGAGAATAAGAATATTGGGAAGAAAGATAATGACACCGCCGATTCCCGCGAGCATGCCGTTGGTAATGAGGTCCTTGAGTATTCCTTCCCCCATGTGTGATGAAATAAAGGCAGAGAGCCAGTTCATGCCATGGTCGATCCAGTTCATGGGATGCTCACCGGCAGAAAAGGTAAGCTGAAAGGTGAGCCACATAAAGAAAATAAAAAGCGGGATGCCGAGCCAGGAATGGGTCACCACATAGTCAATTTTTTCACTGATGGTGCGCCGCGGGCGCGTCGCGGGGCGGTAGGTCTCTTTCAGTGCGCCTGAGATAAAGGCGTACTTGGCATCAGCCATGACAGATTCAGTGTCTTCGTTGAGAAGAGTCTCAAGGCGGAGGATCTCCTCTGTTGCTTTGTGAAATATTTCGGTGCGATTAGGGCATTTGTTGAATACCAGATCTTCAGAGGGGGAATCCTTTTCCAGGAGCTTAATGGCAAGGAATCGGGATGATATAAGGTCGGTGAGGGGATAGTTTTCTTCTATTTTTATTTTTGACTGAATTGCAGCAATGGATTTTTCGATTTCATTGCCATAGTTAATATGGATATGCCGCAAAGTTTTTTCACGGTCTTCGTAGACCTCTATGGCTTTTTCGATAAGTTTATCGACACCTTCCCCGTGGGATGAAACAGTGGCTACGAAGGGAATACCGATCATTTTCCCCAGGGTCTCATAGTCAAAGGAGTCTCCTTTCTTTTCAAGTTCATCATAGATGTTCAGGGCCACCACGACCTTGATGTCCATGTCGATGAGCTGGGTGGTCAGGTAGAGGTTTCGCTCCAGGTTTGATGCGTCCACCACATTGATGACCACATCAGGTGTTTTCTCAAAGATATGATTTCTCACGTAGAGTTCTTCCGGGGTGTATTCCGTGATGGAGTATGTTCCGGGAAGGTCAACGATGTTGAAATGGTATCCCTTTTTTTCAAAATTGCCTTCCTTGGCTCCCACGGTAACTCCGCTGTAGTTGCCTACACGTTCCTTCATGCCGGCAAGGTGATTGAAAAGGGTTGTCTTGCCGCAGTTGGGATTACCTACCAGGGCAATGTTGATGGTCCGCGCCGCTGTTTGAGATGTGTGTGAAGTTGACCCCCCTGAGGAAGGAAGG
Source organism: uncultured Leptospirales bacterium (assembly GCA_964534225.1). Taxonomy (GTDB): domain Bacteria; phylum Spirochaetota; class UBA4802; order UBA4802; family UBA5550; genus CAZHNW01. Next base: position 15,000 of record CAZHNW010000028.1, read on the forward strand.
CCCTGGCGAAAACGCATGAATCTTCCCCCCCTGCCGCCTCTTCCGTGAGGTCTCTGCTCATGAGGCATGAATCGTCCCCTTCGAAGGGGGATGTCGGTACGAATTCGCGGGCATTCCGGCGGGGGTACAGGGCCGGGATCAAAAACAAGGCCTTTTTCATCGAGAGGAAGTACATCGATGAGAAGGGCTTCATTGCGCCGCAGGGAAACGTTGTAGTCCATTATTTTATATTCAATGGGGTCTCTCAGGGGGGCATTTTTAATAACCGTGACTTCTTTTCCTCTGACAAAGCCCATTTCCATGATGCGTTTGCGAAAGGCGCCGCGTCCGCGTACCTTAATGATTATTGCCCTGTCGCCGTTTTTCAGTTCTGCAAGATTCATTTCTAAATTTCCTGTGATGGGACAGGATAGTTTTATAGTAGTTAGTGTCAACTAATTTTTTTTGAAAACTCTAAAGAAGAAATGTTACGTGTAATTTCGATTCTGCCGTAGCAGGGTATGTCCGATAATTAATGCAATGAAACCTGATGAGATACAGTATGAAGTGATACATGGAGAAGGGAAAGATCCTTCTCTGCTGGTAGAAACAGGAGGGCGGAAGGTTCCCCTTCACAGCAGGCGCAATCCCCGCCGGGAGGCTGATCTGCTGCGGGATGAATTTGAAAAGGCACGCGGGGGGGCAGTGATAGTTCTCGGTGTGGGGCTCGGGTATCATCTTGTTCCCCTCAGCGAGATGGCTGATGAATTTTCTGCCATTATCCTGGTGGATATCCTGAAGGGGGTGGAAAAACATGTCGGCTCAGAGCCTTCTTCTTTTTTTCCGGAAAATATACCTGTGCATGTCTTTTCAGGCTTTTCCCTGGATGAACTCGAGCAGAATCTGGCTGAAAGTATTGACCTTGAAAAGGCCGGGCGCATCAACGTGGTGGAACATCCCGCCTCAATGCGTCTTTTTTCTCCTTACTATGACGGGGTCAAGAAGATAATTCGCCGAATTATTGACCGAAAGGCGGCAAATGTCATTACACGCGGGGCCTTTGACCGGTCATATCTGCGTAATTCACTGAAAAGTCTTGATCGTATCGGTTCACTGCGCCCTGTCCGGGGCCTTTTTAGTGCCGGTGCCGGCAGTGATGCCCTGCTGGTTTCTTCCGGTCCCTCCCTGGAAATGCTGCTTTCTGCCTGCGGCTCAGAGCCTCTGCCTTTTTTGATTGCTGTTGATTCGGCCCTGCCGGTATTGCAAAAGTATAAAATTGAACCGGATTGCATCGTGAGCATCGATCCTCAGCCCTATATTATGGAACATCTCAGGAAAGATACATCTACCGATACCATGTTTGTTGGAGTCCTCTCCGGGTACGCGGGACTCTGGTCCCGCACGGAAGGGTCAGCGGCTTTTCTCTCTCTTAACAGTCATCCCCTGGCACAGCTCCTGGAAGAGCTTTATCCAGGAATTATCGGATCCATTGATTCACGTACCGGAACGGTTGCCGGCACATATTAAAGCAATGTTAAAAACTGCTAAAGATGTTGGTGTAGAAAGAACATACGTACATGCTTTCTTAGATGGTAGAGATGTTGGTCC
>CAZHNW010000028.1:16596-40910 GCA_964534225.1 uncultured Leptospirales bacterium
TTGCCTCATTTTTGAACAGTCGTTTTATGACCGTTGCAAGTCTCACCCGCCGCTATGTCCGGCAGGGAAAAAGACCGGTCAGGGAAGAGGGGATACCCTCGCGGCGTGCCTTCCTCCAGTACCGGGAATCCCTGGGCAGACTTGTTGAAGAATCAGGGGGGGGCGAAGTCATCCAGGTTCGTGGTGAGGGCCTGTCTTTGCCCGGATGCCGGGTAGTGGAAATTGATGAGATTATTACTTCCTTCAAAAATAATCAAAAGATGAGCAGAGGGGGAAGTTTTACCTCTTCTGATTTTTTAAAAAAGGTTTCTCCCCTGCAAGAGCAATGCGATTTGACCCTGCTGTGGGATATTCTGGGACAGGGGGAAGTTAGAGGCAGGCTCCTTGAAGCATCCCTGGAAGGGGTGAACCCCCATGTTATGGAAAAAGGAGACCGGTTTTTTCGCAGGATTCTGTCAGTGTGCCGTGGGCTCTGAGCCATGGTTAATCTTACCTTAAATTCCATTAAATGAAAATGAAAAGGGCGCCGATTATGTAAGTGATAACTCCGGTTCTCTGGAGAATACATGAAAACAGGGCAAAAATATGGAACATTTTGACAATCAGCAGCAGGGAAATGTTAGGGAAAAGCAGTTTTATCTGCTTCATCTGGATACGCCGCGTATTATTATTGTTGCGTCGGTAATTATCGGTCTTGTTGTTATTTCATTTCTGATGGGAATGAATTTCATCAATGATAGTACCGGAGGAAAGAAAGTGGCAGCAGAAGGTACACTTCTTGACCAGAAGGGTGGGGAAAAACTGATGTTGAATGAAAACATTCCGGGGCCTCCTCATAGTGATTTGGATAAGAAACCCTTTGATGACAAGCTTGTCCTGGGTGGTGAATCAGAAAGCGAGCAGAAAAAGAAAGAAAAAGACCAGCCTGAGAGGAAGGATAAATCTTCAGATAAAATTGCTAAAGCCGATACCCTTTCAAGTGATGAAATTAATGAAATAATACCACCCATCCCGGAAGAAAAGAAGAAGCCAAAAAAGAAACACCGTATTGTTAAAAAGAAGAAAAGTAAGGCCAAAAAAATTGTACAAAAAAAGAGAAGGCCTTCCAGAAAGATTGTACGTAAAAAAAAGCGTAGAAGCCGTGTCGTAGAAGTTAGTGATACATCACGTTCAAGGTATCACCGTCGCCGTTCAGGATATGCCATTCAAATTGCTTCTTTTGATACAAGGAGTAAGGCAAAAAAGGAAGTCAGACGTCTTCAGAAAAGGAAGTATGATGCTTATATCGAAAATACCCGTGTTAGTGGCAAAAGGTTTTACCGTGTCAGGATCGGAACGATAAAAAACAGGTCAAAGGCTGTTCGTCTGTTGAACGAGGTTCAGGGCATACACCGATACCGGGAAAGTTATATGATTAAAGAGTAAACTAGATATGCAGCTTCTGTTTCGTAAAACCAGAGAACTGATAAATAAAATTGATCAGTTCATTGATCTGACTGCGGAAGCAAGCCTGCATTTTCGGCGGGCACTGAATTTTTATCTCGACAGGCGCCAGGTTGAATTCGATGACCGTTTCAACATGATTAGAGAGATAGAGAGTCGTGCGGATACAGTACGGAGGGATATTGAAGGGCAACTGTATGTTCAGACTCTTATTCCTGAATCACGGGGAGATGTTCTGGGTATTCTCGAAAATATGGATTACCTGACGGATAATGCAAAATCGACAATTTTAACCTTTTCCATTGAACAACCGGTTATTCCTGATGATATAAGCAAAGGATTCAGGGAACTGGTTGATCCTGTCTGCCAGAGTGTCGAAAGTCTTGTTCAGGCAACACGGTCATTTTTTTATGATCTTTCCGCAGTAAAGGACCATCTTCATCTTGTAAAGTTCTATGAACGGGAAGCTGATTCCATTGCAGAAAAAACAAAAAGAGATGTTTTTTCTCTTGATATTGATCTTGCGCAAAAACAGCAACTGAGAGATTTTATAATTCACATTGATAATATCGCGGATGTGGCACTTGAAGTGGCTGACCGTCTTGGTATTGCCACAATAAAACGGATTGGTTGACCATGGCAGCATTTTTTTTTCTAACCAGTGGTCTCTTTCTTGGCTGGTCTCTTGGTGCAAATGATGCTGCAAATATTTTTGGTACCGCTGTTGGATCACGGATGCTGAAGTTTCGTACCGCAGCAGTTATTGCCGGGTTTTTTATTATCTTTGGTGCTACACGCTCCGGCGCAGGTACAGTACATACAATTAACAACCTGGGTACCGTTAATGAAGCAGCCGGTGCCTTCATGGTTGCCCTTTCCGCAGGAGCCGTTGTCTACTGGATGACTCGTCTTTCTCTTCCTGTTTCTACATCGCAGGCAATTGTCGGCTCTATCGTAGGGTGGAACCTCTTCAGCGGTGCCCTTACTGACATGGTGTCCCTGGGGGAAATAGTTGCCACCTGGATTGTTTCTCCCATACTTGCTGCTTTTTTTTCATTTTTTTTGTATGGTTTTACAAGGTTTCTTCTTCGCCGGGTAAATGTACATCTTCTCAGTATTGATCATTATACACGTATTGCTTTTGTTTTTGCAGGGGCCTTCGGCTCATATGCCCTTGGAGCAAATAATATTGCAAATGTAATGGGTGTATTTCTTTCGGTTTCTCCCTTTACTCCCATTGAAAGGGGAGGGATTTACATCGGCTCTGCTGAACAGCTTTTTTTTCTTGGTGGGATTGCCATTGCTGCCGGTGTTGTTTCTTATTCATACCGTGTAATGAATACTGTTGGGCGAGACCTTATGAAATTAACACCAATTTCTGCTCTTGTCGTCGTTTTTTCAACGGGGGCTGTTCTTTTCCTGTTTGCCTCTGAAGGTTTTGAATTGTTTCTTGCCCGCAGGGGGTTCCCGACATTTCCCCTTGTTCCTGTCTCGAGCAGTCAGGCGGTAGTAGGCGCTGTTATAGGGATTGCCCTCACCCGTGGTGGACGAGGGATGAATTTTCGTCTTGTGGGGAAAATCGCCTCGGGATGGGTTGTTACTCCCCTTCTGGCCTGCCTGGTGGGCTTTATTTCTCTTTTTTTTATGCAGAATATTTTTAATCAGAAGGTCTTTATGCCTGTGAAGTATACTATTACCCCGGAATGCCGGCAAGAGCTTGTGCGCAGGCATAAGTGGCATCCTGTTTTGGAAAAGTTGCAGAATCAGGTGTTTCCTTCCGCGAGGGAGTTCAAATCTGCCCTGGAGGGGCAGGACGTGGCTCTTCCTGATGGATTTGTGGCTGAGGCTCTGAGCCATGCCCGTTTACAGCGTGTTAAGGTCGAAATGAGTGAACTTCCTACACGTGAATTAGAAATGATTTTAAGCGACGAAGAGATAAATGATGTACGCACTCTTCAGGGAAGATCGTATTTGCATGCCTGGATGTTTCGGAGAGACCTTTCGATGCTTTCTTCTTCATGGAAGATAAAAAAGAAAACCATCGAAAATAAACGGTATAACAGAAATGTTCGCCTGAGGATTGATTTTTTGCTGGAGTATTTTACTTTGCAAAAAAAGTAACAGAACATTATCAGTACAGATTGTCCTTGATAAAAAGCTCTTCCATCTCATCAGCTTTTGCTGCGATATATGTGAGGGATTTCATAAATCGATGGGGATCACAATCCTGTAACAGTACGGTATTCCGAAGAATAAGGGTGTCATTCAGCAAAGCTATTGCACCATAATCAAATGTTGTGTTTTGCTGCAGGCTGTATTTGTAGAGTTCGCAGAGGTCTTTCTTCAGCTTACCAACAACAGAGTAGTAGTTGATAATGCGATCCCCTGATTCGTCTTTGCTGAGGGTGATGAGTATTTCCTGTGAACGGCCGCCTTCGAATTCAATGTTAGTGGTATAGTTGCCCTCGTCATCTTTATGAAAACGGATTTTAAATTCACTTGCAACTGCTGATATAAAGCCGTCAAAAATTTCCATGGTTGTCCTCTGTTCCTTTCACTTGCTTTATTATATCATGTGACCCATCATCGTCAAGAAATAATCCTTTTTCTCTTCAAGGGTCATATGGATGTTATAGATATTATTCCCATGTTAAGGTCTATCTTTTTTTTTGTGAGAATGCAAATTTACTCCACATTCTATACATTGCTCAGAGCCTTTTGATTAATATTGGATTTTTGGGACAGTGTGGACCTTGATAAACTGATTTTGTGGAAATTATTTTTATTATAGACGATATTTTAGTGCAAGGGTTTATAAAAAAAACATATCCCGTTTTTATTCAATGTGAAAAGCTGCCAAAAGAATGAATTTATTGTAATTTATCAGTATATTTTTTTGGATTAAATAAATAACTGAAAAGGCGGGGTAGTAGAATAAAAAAACAGGGTATATCAATATATTAATGCTATCCTTTTTCGATACGCTTCTTCGTACCGAAGAAACTGTTTTACTCTTTCAGCAAAAGTATCCCCCAGTTCGAGAAAGTAGTGATGCAGGGTGATTTTTACCGGTGAAGTGAAATTTTCAACCAGGTAATGCATTATAGAAGAATAACTGTAGTCGCGGGGGTCATTGCAGATACCTGCTCGGACAGGATTATAAGAAAGATGCCAGATGAGCCAGAGAAGGTATTTTTGAGGGTTTTCCTGTTCTTCAACAATTACATCAGAAAACCTTTCGTTCCAGAAGGGGCCGGTGCGTTTCATCATTTTGTTGTAGTTTTCCGCAATACGTGCATTTATATACTGCATGATGCGTGAAATCGATTCACCTCCTTCGACTGTCTGAATAATAAAATGAAGATGATCGTCCATAATATTAAAAGTAACATAATTGAATCGATAAACCTTCTGGGTTTGTCGAATGACTTTTATAGCCATTTTTTTTACATATCTGACCTCAAAGAGGTTTTTTAGCTCGATACAGCGGGATTTTACATGATAGGTTAAATTCGGTTCACATCGTCGTACAGGATTTGACATTGGTTACCTCCATATTCGGCCTTTTGCAGGCCCTTTCTATTAAGGTATACGAATGAGAAAGGCGATTGAGATGAATTTTTTTGTATTTTTTTACTTTTTTTTAATTTTATTTATTGAAACAGACAGATAATGATTTTGCGTATTATTTTGTAGAGTAGTGTATGTTTTTATGGTTGCTCAGAGCCTTGTTCCATTTTTTATTAATCTGCAGGGAAAGGGATAAAAATTCTTGATAAAATAACCTGTTTTTTCCCATAATGGAAACAATATAAAAATAAAATATCAGGGTATGACAAATGATGCCTGCAGTAATCTGGGAAAACAAAAAAGAACGAAAAGAGATTTTAAAAAAAGCTGAGACCCATGTCCAGTTTCTTGCTGAAGAGCTGGGAGAGAGAACCCTTCGTGAATACGACAGCCTGAATCACGCCAAGTACTATATTAAGGACTATTTTTCCTGTTACGGCCATGAAGCGGATGAGCAAAAGTACATGGCGCAGAATATGGAGGTCGGCAATGTTGTTGCTGAGATCCGGGGGTTTGACCAGCCTGATAATATAATAGTCATTGGTGCTCACTACGACACGGTTGAGGGTACACCCGGTGCTGATGATAACGGCTCTGCTGTTGCGGGTTTGTTGGAAGTTTATCGTCTTCTGGCAGAATACCGGTACAAGAAGACCATACGTTTTGTTGCCTTTACCCTTGAAGAGCCACCTTTTTTCAGCACAGACCTGATGGGAAGCATGCAGTATGCAACATCATGCAGGCAAAAGAAGGAGAATATCGAACTGATGATCTGCCTTGAAATGATCGGGTACGGATGTAAAAAATGCCCCCAGGAGTTTCCCTACGAAGATTTGAAAAAGGATAAGCCTCCTTACGGTGATTACCTTGGTGTTTTTTCTCTCCCTTCATGTCTCGACCATGTTCATTTCTGGAAGAAGCGTTATAATTCACATGCAAAGCGGAAAATTTTTGATATTGTCGGCCCGGCATCAATTCCCGGAATGGATCTTTCCGATCACCGTTCATTTATAAAAAATGGTTATCCCGCTATTATGTTGTCAGATTCAGGTTATTATCGTAATAAAAATTACCATCAGTCAACAGACACTGCAGATACTTTAAATTATAATTTTCTTGCAGAAAATATTCATAATATCTATATAACACTGAAAGAAGTATTGAATTTACCGCCTCTTGAAAAGGTGCTGGGAGGAACAAATGGAATGTAAAAAAGAGAAGAATCTCAGCCGCTGTAACTGTACGTATGAACCATGTTCCCGAAAGGGTGTCTGCTGTGACTGCATAGCCTATCATCTGAGGGCCCGCGAACTTCCTGCGTGTGTCTTTCCTGATTCTGCTGAAGCGACCTATGACCGGTCTTTTGAACATTTTGCCAGGCTGGTCAGTGAGAAAAAAATATAGGCAGAAAAGGATTACCTGCAGGCAATGAATCCTATAAAGTCTTTTGTAGATGCCCTGGGGAAGAGGCGTTCTGCACCTGAACTACCTGAAAAAAAGGTGTTGATACTTGAAGGTGGAGGGATGCGTGGGATTTTCCTGACGGGAATTCTCCAGGCCTTCACTGATCGAAATTTTTTCCCGTGGAAGCTTGTCATTGGTTCATCCGCCGGTGCCCTGACAGGGACGGCCTATATGGCGCGGCAGATACATCTTGCACGCGATGCCTTTTTTACAAAGCTTCTTACGGGGAAGTTTATTCATCTTTCGCATATTCTCAATTCTGAGAAGCATATTCTTGATCTCGACTGGATGATCAATACTGTTGTTAAGGGCTCTGACCCTCTTAATACGGCACGTTTAAAAAAGGAAGTTCCTGTTATTATCACTGCTACAAGGGTCCATGACAACCGTTCACCTGAAACTGTTTATCTCACTTCGAAAAAGGATGATATTTTTACCGCCCTCAAAGCAACAGCAGCAATTCCCTATCTCTATCGCGGGTTTGTTAAGTATAATGATATGCAACTTCTTGATGGTGGACTTCTGGATCCCATCCCCTTTGCACGTGCCCTTGAAATGGGGTATAAAGAAGAAGATATACTTGTGATAACAACGCGTCCCCGTGGATACCGTAAAAAGGTTGAATCATTCTGGATACGGAGTCTTTACGAAGCATATTTCAGTGAGAGTAAGTACAGCTATCTTGTTGCATCCATGGAAAACCGGTATAAAAAATATAACCGGATACTCAATGAACTGGAACAGCGATATACCGGTATTGATGTTTTGTATCCCCCGGATAATTTTGAAGTGGAACGACTTACACAGGATTCACGAAAAATTCTTGAAGGTTTTGAAATGGGAATTGCTGCTGCTACTGCCTGGATGTATCCTGAAAGATTTGTTAAGGTGTTTTAGTTCGATTTTCGTATTAATACTGCTACAGGTAAATTCCCCTGCCGGAAAATAATTTTTTGATTATACTTAAGGCTCAGAGCCTTCTCCGCATCATCCCCTGGCACAATGATGGCAAAGTCGAAATTTTGATAATACTCTTCTATTGCGTTACCGATGCGGTGATAGAGTGGTGTCGCGTCGCTGTCCCCAAGGCGTTTTCCGTAGGGGGGGTTGAGGAGGAGCAGGCCGGGAAGTTTGTATTCCCTGTCTGCCGTATTTTGAAAAAAATCTTTCTGTTTTAGCATAACATGTTTATCGAGTCCGGCACATAAAATGTTTTTTCGGGCAGCCTCAAGGGATTTTTCATCGATGTCAGAGGCAATAATGTGCGGAATTTTGTTATTTTCAAGGCGTGGCTCAGAGCCCTGTCTTTTCATATAAGAAAAGGAGGCATCACTGTAGACAGGCCAGGACTGGAAAGCAAAGGAACGGTCTCTTCCCGCGGGTATTTCGGCTGCCATTGCCGCTGCCTCAATGCTGAAAGTGCCGGCACCACACATGGGATCGATTATTGTCCGGTAGCGGGAAAATTCTGCCGCCTGGAGTATGGCTGCTGCGCGGGTTTCCCGCAGGGGGGCTTCATTTATCAGCATCCTTTGTCCCCGGCGGTAGAGAAGTTCGCCACTTGAGTCAATGCTGACGGTGCAGCGGTCACGGTAGAGGCGCAGAAATATTTGTTGCTCAGAGCCTCCTTCATTTAAAGTGGCCGGCATGGCGTCGCGGAAGGGTCCCAGGCGGGTGGTAATGGCTTTTCGGCATTCATCTTCAATGCGGCTGGTATGGTGCAGCCGTGATTTTCGTGCGGTTATGGAAAATGTCAGTTTGCTGTAAAGGGGCAGGTAGAGCTCCCAGGGAACTTCCTGCATGATGGCCTGAAATGTTGAGAAGTTTTGAACGTTGAAAGAGGTTATTCTCAGCAGAAGGCGTGTGATGGTGCGGGCAAGAAAGTTGATCCGGTAGCAGTCTTCAATTATTCCTGTAAAGAGTATGCCACCTGTGGTGACTTCCAGAAACCGGGAGATGCCCAGGCCTTCAAGTTCAGCCCGGGTTATCTCTTCGAAGCCGGGATGACAGACGGCAAAAAAGTTGTGGCGTCTTCCTTTTATGTGCTGCTTTACGCGTCGTGCCAGGGCATTCGGTTTTGGAGAAGGGTCTGTCATAACTTCCCCCTGTAATTTTTTTTAAGTAAGTCTATCATGTGTTCTTTCAGCTCTTCTGGCTCAGAGCCCCGGTCAGAAATGGTTAAATCAGCGTACTTTTCGTAAAGGGGTTTTCTTTCCCGGAACAGGTCCTGGAGACTCATACCCGGGGGGCGTACCATGCCGCGTCCCGACGGGTTATGGACACGTTTTTCCAGGATGTCAGGGGGCACATCAATATATATAATGACACTGTTTTTTTTCAGGTTTTTCATTGCTGCAGAAGAATAGACGACACTTCCCCCGGTAGCAATGACGTGACGAGAGAGGTGAAGGGATGCCACCACTTCACCCTCACAGGTCTTAAAGCCTTCAAGGCCCTGGTTTTCGAGGATTTCCTGCAGGGAAATTCCCGCCTTCTCTTCGATGAGAGTGTCTGTATCTACAAAGTCAAGGCCAAGGCTCTGAGCCAGAGTTTTTCCCAGGGTGGTTTTCCCTGCACCGGGCATGCCGATGAGTACAATATTTGTCATCTTTACTTTTGTGCCTGTTTTTTGTCAAGAACCGCCAGGGTCTCCACGTGGGGGGTCTGGGGAAACATGTCCCATGCCTCAAAGGAGGTGACGCGGTAGTCTGTCAGTTCCAGGAGATCGTCCCTGAAGGTAGCGGGATTGCATGACATGTAGACAATGCGTTCCGGTGCCATTTCTGCTATGGATTTTCTCATTTTCGGATGAATTCCGCTGCGGGGCGGGTCAAGGACAAGGGTGTCATACCGCCCGGTTTCTTCTCTCATGTGAACACGGGCATCTTCACAGATAAAGGTGGCGTTTTCGATGTTGTTTATCTCTTTGTTGATGGCGGCAATTTCTACTGCTTCACTGTTGAGCTCTACGCCGGTAACTGATTCAGCCTTTTCGGCAATGTAGAGGGTAATACTTCCCACGCCGGAATAGAGATCAAGGACGTGGCCGTTGATTTCGTCTTTTATGCGGCGGTACATTTCCCGGGCCACGGGGCTGTTTGATTGAAAGAATGAGTTGGGAGTGATGCGGTACCTGATACCGTCAAAATCCTCTTCAATGTATCCCTGTTTCCAGTCCTTCAGTACCGGACCGGTGCTGAGATCGGCAAGGCCGTCACTGATCAGGTGACTGGCACTGTCAACTTCCTGCATTAAAAACTCGGTTATATCCTGAAGCCGGTCGTCTTCTGTGGCGGTGACAAGGTTTGCCATGACCTGGCCGGTGAAATATGCCTGGCGCAGCACGATGTAGCGCAGGTAGCCTTCATGTTTTAAATAGTTGTAGCATTCGATTTCTTTCAGGAGAGGGCGGGCACGTGTAAAGAGATTTTCGGATTTTTGCTGCATCAGGGGACATTCTTCCACGTCGCAGACAAAACGGTAGTTCCCCCGTTCCCGCAGTCCCACCTTGCCGAAGGCGCAGACCATGTCCATACGGTTCCGGTAGCCCAGGGGCTCTGAGCCATGGACCCTGTCCAGGGAGATAATGCCGTCGAGCAGTTCGTTGATGTAAGCTTTTTTCAGCTCAAGCTGGTTCTCATAGGGGATGTCCTGAAAGAGACATCCCCCGCAGGTGCCGAAATGCCTGCACTGCGGCTCAGAGCCTTCACCGCGAAATCGGTCAGCCAGTGCCTGGAACTGGCGTTTTTTCTTTTTTTTCATGAATCTTCTCCCTGCCGGCATTGATGGTCAGCCATCATTGCCGGCTCAGAGCCGGTGTAAAGGATTTTTCTGATCCCGAAGGCCTTTACTGTTATTCCGGGGGCAGGTCCACCAACGGGGGCTCGTTTTCTTTCGTCAATTGTCCCTTGATGGTTTTTACTTCCTTTTCAAGAGTTTCTAAAATTTTTCCCTGGGCGATGAGGGTATCGTTGAGTTCTTCGATGGTATGTTCAAGGTAGGAAATTTTTATTTCCATGTCGGTGAGGCGTTCTTCCATTAGTATTGTCCCCTCTGTTTTTTTGCCGCGATTGGCAGTCGCATTTTTAATACTGTTGCCGGTGATTAAAATGTATAGCATTTTTCAGGGGGGGAAGACAATACATTTTCAGTCCTTTGCCTGAAAATTTCTCTGAGAACAGTATTGTCCCTGTCGGTTCCGGCATCATTGTCTTTTCAGTCACCTTTTGGATGAGGGAAGTAACAGCGTGAATTGATATTGACAGGATATGTTTTCCGTGTCTTAAATAGAGGCAGTATGCAGAGAAAAATATTTTATCAGGATAAAACCAGCCATGGCAGGGAAGAAACCGCAGCAGGTAGATGACCGCATCGATACTTTTCTCGCAGATAATCCCCTTCCGGAGAAATATCTGAAAGAAGGGAAACTCATCGAGTACCGTTTTTTCTATGACCTCAAAGCTCCCCTGGCCCGGATATGGCCGCGCCTCAAGGACACCTCGGATATCAATGAACGCCTCGGCCTTTCCCGTATGACATTTCGCGAAGAGGGAGGTCGCCTTTTTGGAAAAAACCGCATTATGGGCATGGTTCAGGAGTGGGAGGAAATTCCCTGGCAGTGGGAGGATGAAAACTACCTTACCACGGAAAGAGTCTACAGCAGGGGCCCCGCCCGCTATGTGCGGGGAACCTATCTCGTCTCCCCCGTATCTGATGAGCAGACACGCCTTATTGTTCACTTTGCCTGGGTGGTACGCAATCTTTCCGGGCGGCTTCTCCTTACCCTGGGACGCAAGGCCTTTGAGAAAAAGTACGGCAGGGTCACCGCCGCTATCGCCGAAGAGGTTTCCAAAACCATGACATTCAATCTTCAGCCTGTTAATTACCTGCAGGTGCAGAAGGAGTCAAAAAGCAGTCTGCCGGGAGGGGCGCTGCGCGCCATTCGTGATGACCTGATCCGCAGGGACCTTTCCGTTGAACTGGTGCAGGACCTTATTCACTATATTTCCAGCGCCCCTGAACAGGACCTTTACCGCATGCGTCCCCGCGTGGTGGCACGCAGCCTGGGCCGTGACCTGCGTCCTTTCCTGGAGGTAATGCTTTATGCCACCCGCGCGGGCCTTCTCAATATGACATGGGACGTGGTCTGTCCCCACTGCCGGGGCGTAAGGGAACGCATCGATCATCTCTGGGATGTGCCGAAAAAGGGCAACTGTGAGGTCTGCAATATTGATTTTGACACTACCGGTATCAATGCCCTGGAGATCGCTTTTCATGTGAGCCCCCAGATAAAAAAGGTGCAGGAAGTTTTCTACTGCAGCGCAGAACCGTCGAAAAAATCCCATATCCATTTTCAAAAAGAAATCGAAGAGGGGCGCACCTACCGGTCAAACCTTACCCTTAAAGAGGGAAGATACCGCCTCCGCATCCAGGGGGATACCGCCTATAACCTTCTCGATGTTGAAGAGGATTCTCATGAAACAGACCTTTTCTGGACGCCGGATCTTTTAAACAGGAGTTTTACTGCTGCACCGGATATTTCCCTTAATATAGATAATACCGAGGGTAACCGAAATGTCTATATCATCGAGGAGAACTCTGATGATGCCGATGCCCTGCGTCCCGCGGATCTCTTTAATTTCCAGGAATTTCGTGACCTCTTTTCCGCAGAGGCTCTGAGCCATGACCTTTCCATAGACGTGGGGATGCAGAATATCCTCTATGTTGACATCGTCGGCTCCACTTCACTCTATCATCGTGAAGGCACCAGCGGCGCCTTTGCCATTGTACGGGAATATTTCAGGCTAAACCATGATATTGCCCGAAAGTATAACGGCGCCATTGTCAAGACCATGGGTGATGCGGTGATGATATCCTTTGAGCGTTCCATTGATGCGGTGCGTGCCGCCGCCGCTTTTATGTCGATATTCAACGGTCATCACCCCACCTCTCCGGTACTGGTACGCATCACCCTGAACCGCGGCGCCTGCCTGGCGGTAAACCTGAACAGCGGTATCGATTATTTCGGGCAGCCTGTCAATATCGTGGCAAAACTCCAGGGCTATGCCGGGGCGGGAGACATCGTCATGACTGATGACTTTGTGCGTGAACCCCTTGTAACAGCATATCTTAAGAAAAAGGGCTTTACCATGAAAAATCCCCGTATCGGAAAGGTGAAGGGCTACGGTGATGTCCCCTACTGGAAGATTAAGCTGAAGTTTCCCGAAACTGCCGGGGAGAGTCAGTAGCGCAGGCGGTAGTAGAGCAGGCCGATATATTCCCGAATGGCATAATAGGAATTGTTGAAATACCGCATGCTCGGCAGCAGTGTTTTGATGCTGTGAGGTATGCGCCGCGCCTTGAAATCCGTGGGGGCGGGGACTGCCGTGATGCCGTTACCTGCAAAGCAATAGATGCTCCGCCGCATGTGGTAGGCTGAGGTAACAAGAATTACTTTTTTTGAGCCGATAGACTTTTTAATAAAACGGGCGTTTTCCCAGGTGTTGCGGCTTTTTTCTTCGGTTATTATTTTTCGGGCCGGAACCCCCAGTTCCATGAGTATGCGGCGGGCAATGGCCGCTTCTGATTCAACATCCCCGGGATCAAAGACCCTGCCCCCGGAAAGGACCAGGGGAAGACGTGTCTTCTGGTATATCCTGAAGGCATAGAGAAGACGTTTCATCGCGCCGGTATGCACACTTCCCCCCCCTGCCTCGTCAGGAGAGTTATGAACCGTGCCGCCCCCCAGGACAACGATATGAGTTGCCCCTCCGGCTGCTCCATTGAAAACGGGGAAGGCATTCTCAAGGGGAAGAAGCAGCATGTTGCTTGTCGGCGCCATTGAAAAAAGGAGCAGCGCCAGTGTGCCGGTTCCGAGAAGGGTCAGAGCCGCTGCCTGTCTCTTTTTGACAATGAGCAGGGCGGTGATGAGACCGGTAATAATGATGATGCCCGGGGGCAGAACCAGGTAGTGAATTATTTTCCCGATAAGAAACATGGCGATATTTTTATAGGGGGAAGTTTATTCTCCCCTCTCCCCTGACGGTTCATTGTTGACATGAAGGGCATGAAGTAAGATAATTGAAAAAGAAGGCGGCATAAAAAAAAGGTTTTTCATGTGTGAATTCCCTGGATTTACAATAAGTCTAATTTTTATATCACCTGAAGAGGTGCTGTCAAGAAGTATAAAAAGAACAATTTTCTGCGGGGCGTCCCTGCAGGAAGTTATTTTCAGTAAACAGGATAATTCGAAACCCGTGACAGAAAGGAGTTTTTCATGATTGAAAAGAAAATCAATGGTATCCATTTTTCCGCCGGTACCTGGCCCCCGGAGCCGGAGAGAAAAACACTGCTTTTTATCCATGGTTCCGGCAATACCCGGCGTCTCTGGAAAAACCAGGTGGGACTTCTTGCAGATGAAGTAAATACTGTCGCACTGGACCTCCCCGGCCATGGTCTTTCTGAAGGTACCGGGTTCGATACCGTGGAGGATTACGCCAAGAGTGTCAAAAAATTCATTGCTGATACGGGCCTGAAAAAATTTATTCCCTGCGGCCTCAGTCTCGGGGGCGCTGTTGTTCTGCAGCTTCTTCTCGATGCCCCCTCTTTGTGTGAGGCGGGGATTCTTGTCAATACCGGTGCGCGCCTGCGGGTCATGCCGGCAATTTTTGAGACCATCAGAAATCATTATGACAGCTATGTTGCCTCTCTCTCAACTGTGGCGGCGGCGGAGTCCACTGATGAGGCCCTTCTGAAAGATATTATTGAAGATGTGAAGACCATGGCCCCGGATATCGTCATGGGTGACTTTTCCGCCTGCAACCGCTTTGATGTCATGGACCGGCTTGGAGAGATCAGGCTCCCCGTGCTGGTCCTTTCCGCCGATGAAGATCGCCTTGCACCGGTAAAGTATGGCACCCACCTCGCAGAAAATATTCCCGCGGCGCGTCATGTTATCATTGAAAAGGCGGGGCACATGTCGCCGGTGGAGAAACCTGGGGAACTATGCAATGCCATAGAGGGGTTTATTGAGTCATTGGGATAAGGATCCGGTTAAGCAGGGTCTGCGTTAACATTTCAAAAAATTTTTTTGCTTTAAAAAAATTTTATGTGGCAAACATGTCTTTTGCCGGACTGCAGTATAGAGAGGAGTGTTTATCAGGTTCATGAGAAGAAAGGGGCGTGAGTATGATGAAAGATTTACAAGAATCTATGCAGAGTATTACCTGTTGATTTTTAATACTCTTTATTCAAAGACGGGCAATGAATTCGATACCCGGGATATCTGTCATGAAGTGTTTCTTATCCTGTATGAAAAACTTGATGAAATCAAAGATGTACGGAAATGGCTTTTTGGTACCCTTCGTTTTGCCGCTCTCCGCTATTATGAAAAAAAGAAAAAGACTCCTGATGATATTGATACTGTTTTTGATGACTGTGCTTTAACCTATGTTAACGGTTTCAGGGATGCCCGGATAATTATTTCGTCGGCAATTGCAGAAGCGGGCCTGACAGAAGAGGAAAGGCTTCTCGTTGATTATATTGCCTTTAATAGTTATACCTATCGCCACACGGGAAAAATAATGGGTCTCACTCTTCGTCAGGTTGGGTACAAATATTTACTGGCGGTCAGGAAAATAATGGAGGCATTAAAAAAACGGGGAATAGAAAATATTGAGGATCTACTATGACTGTAGAAACGAATAACCCTGTGGAAATTTTTGAAAAGTTGCTTCTGAAGTATGATTTTGTTAACACTATCCCGCATGATATTCAGAGGTATGCACTTCGATCCCGTAAAGATATACTGAAAATATTCAAGGCAGCCGGACGGTACAGCCTCTATTCCGCTGCTCTGATAAAAATTTATTTTCTTTTCAGGTCTCTCGGTATTAAAGCAGGTTTTTTCACTGTTAAATTTTTTCTTTTTTCCTCTGCCGTATGCCTGGTATCCGCCAGTGCCGGGGGAGTCTATTTTGCCGCACACTATTTAGACAGGGACAGAAGTAAAGTTATTGATGGCCCTGTTGAAAAAGTTGTTCCCGGAATCGATACAAAGAAGGATGCCGGGGAGAAGCCTGATACCGGGAACAGGAGTATTGAAAAAACAGAAGCGGTTGCTGCTGTAGGTTCATTCCAGGGGGAAGGGCCCATGGCGCAGAAATTGCAACAGGTTTTGAAAAAATATCTTGAGAAAAAACTGGGTCGTGGCACCATCGACATGGTAACATCTTCAGGGCGTAGTTCTGCAGAGAGGGTTGTTACCGGTTCAGTGAGAAAACAGGGTGATGAATATTTTATCCTCGTTAAGGTTATCGATGTTTCCTCATCGAAAATTATGGTAGTTGAATCAGCCGGGGCCGGGCGTGAAAATTTTGAAACTGTTTGCAGAAATATTGCTAAAAAAATTATTCCAGTCTTGAAATAGAGAACTGTAATGGATTATATTCGTTTTGTTTTTCTTTCTTTGATTTTTTTCAGTGCTGTATCACTCCCGGCGGTCGAAAAGGGTGATCCCGCGAGGGTTGCCATTCTTGATGTTAAAAGTTATGGCGTTGAAAAAAATACGGGATTTCTTTTGCGAGATTTCATCGAAGTCGCTTTCTATCGTACCGGTTTCTTTGAAATACTGGAACGTAACAGGATTGATATAATCATGGCCCGGAGAGGCATTGCATCCCGGCAATGCTTTGATCTTGATTGCGCCATCAGAGTGGGGAAGGTTCTCTCCCTCGACTATGTCGTTATTGGAAGTGTTGGCGGTTCGCCTGAACTATCGTGCAGTATGCGTATTATCGATGTGAAAAAGGGTACGGTTGCATTTGCAGGTTCACTGTCGGCTGGTTCGAGTAAAGGTTTAAAATCAGCGGCAGGTAAACTTGTTGAAAAGGCAATGGCACAATACAGTGAGAGAGCCTTTGTTCCCATTGAAAAAACAAATGTCTTAAAGAAAGAAAAACCTGTCTTTTCTTATGGGTACGCTCTGGTGCCCGGGCTTTATCAGGTGAAAAACGGCTGTTTCGTCAGGGGATATACAGTGATGGGAGCTTTTATGTCAGGACTTGCTGTCACAGGCTATGCTTTTTGCCGGTACAGGCAGAGCAGGAATGCCTATGACAGCCTGGGGCCGGATGATCTTCCCGCTACCTTTGATGATCGATTTAAAAAAAGTGAAAATGATTTTATTTTTCTCAATGTCAGCATAGGCATATGCTGCGCCATCTATCTTTATAACTGGATTGATGCTCTGTTTTTTACCGACAGAAAGTACGAGAAAAAAATTGTTTTTATATTACCAGTACCTGTTATAACAGAATCAGATACAACATGGTGTGCAGGTGTATCAATTTCTCTTAATTTTTAACAGAGTATTATATGGCTGAAAGAAAAATCATTATCCTGCTGGTGTCTGTTCTTTTTTTGTTCTCTTCATGTGACTGGAGTAACAAAAGGGATAACCCTCATGAACCCCTTGACTCATGGACTTCATCTCAAAGGCCTGTTGTCGTTGCGGCGGCAGAAGATGAACTTACTTTCTCATGGCATCATATTCAGAATGCCTCTCTCTACAGTATTTATGCTGTCAACATATGGGGGCCTCCCGTTAATGAAACCCTTGTTGCCTCAACTGAAGGCAACAGCATGACATTTGCCGCTGATACGTATGATTCATCACGTATCTACCGGGTGCAGGCCTTTGATGATTCTATGAACCGGCTCAGTTGTTCTATACTGCAGGGGTATCTTGATCAGATAGTACCCGGGTATGCTTTGAGTCCCTGTTCTGATAATTTTGAAGAAGGTGTCGTCCCTGATGAAAAAAAGTATGCCCTGCGGAAAACGGGATCCAGTCCCGCACCTGTTATTGCTGATGGGAAACTGCTGATAGACTGTGAACAGGGTGAATCAAGGGTTTACCTGGGATATGACGGGTGCGATAATGTATATACAAGGATTACTCTGTCGGTTGAACAGAAGTATGTTTCAGGAATGGATTTTTCCTGCGGTTGCAGCATAAGTGCATTTGAGAATAACCTCAATGGCATCATTATCGGGAATTCTGTTTTTTCCGGCATTCCACAGGCCGGTACAGAATTATATGCTTATGATATGTGTGACTATTCTCCAGAAAGGGTCAACAAAGCATTGGAATCACCTCCTTTATTCAATGAAACAATTGAGAGAATTTTTCAGATAGACCACTTTGCCGGTGAGATAACTGTTGTCGATAACGGTATTTCAACCCGGGTAAAGATGCCTTTTCAACTTCCACAAAAACTTGTCTTCTGTTTTTTTTCCTGGAGTGCCGGGGTCGGTGATGGTATTTCAATAGATTCTCTTCACATGGAATCGTCTGACATTCCCTTCTAAGGCCGCTTTTCTTTTCATGTCCTGCGCTGATTTTTTTTAAAAAAATGTGTATAATTTTTCGTTCTCAATGGACTGCATTGCAGAACAGGTCCCCCCGGGGGGACCGGGAAACGGAGGATTTTATGAAACGTATAGCAGTGATTTTTTTAACTCTTTCTTTTTTCAGTCTTACCGGTTGTTTTCTTGAGAATGATGATTCAGGAAAGGGACATGTGCCGTCAAATGTAATTATCCAGATTCCAGAGGGCATTTAGGAGGTGAACATGAAAAGAATAATTGTTTCTATTATATTCATTCTAATAATGTGCTTATCGGCAATGGCGGATGTTTCTTCCTGGTACCCGGTGCAGACCATACTCGATGGTCTGCGGAGTGTCAATGTAACAATCGAGGAAATTCTTTTGACTGCGCGCAGCGGTGGCCTTGCCCCGGGAGAGGCTGTTTACCTTGACACATCGGGAACAGGCCTGACGACTGATTCCCTGGCGATTGCCCTCAGCCGAGACGGGGGGCAGTATGAATATCTGTTAGAAGTCTGGAGCTATAACGGTAATGAATATGAGAAAGGTATTGAGTTTCGCTATAACGATGAGTTAACCGGTGAACTTGTTATTCGCCCGTCTCTATTTAACAGTTTTCTCTATCCTGATACGGGCCACTATGTGCGTGCATCATATAATCATTATAATGATGCTCGTACCATGGTCGTTGATGTTGTACAGACTGCTGTTCCTTCTCCTGAGAAGGCCCGTTATTTTGTTGCAAGTGAAAATGGCATTACCAGTGTTTATTTTACTGCCAACACCCGGGCAACCGATATCGACAACAGCGGCATAAATGATGCGTATCTCCTGGGCGCTTTTATCAGCGAGTCATATCCCTATTATACGGTTGCAAGTTATGGCCTTGCTGATATAGGTGAGAGTTACGGCTTTACCCGTTTCGGAGAAGCAAATGAGGATAATGCGGGATTTTTTAATCTTGTCGAAGGATTCGTCGTGGATGGTCGCGGAACCTCTATGGGAAATTATCCGGATCCCGGTGACATCCTGCCTGAATCACTTCCGGCGGCAGATATTGTTGATAATATCGGGATAAGTTTTTCTTCCCTTGAAGCTCCACAGTTCTAGACATTTTTCCGCAGGGCTTCTTTCGGGGAGCCCTGCCTGCAATGTATCGAACAACGGGTAAAATGTGTTTGACTTCATTTATGATTTTTTCAATAGTATCTGAGATAATCTAATCAGGAGAGGTTTATGAAACAAAAATTATTTATTCTTACCGTTCTTTCAGCTTTTTTAATGACAGGCTGTTTCGGTTCCGATGATGCCAACACACTCACCCTGAAGGGAACCTTTGCCGCGGGAGACCAGGGCGGGGCCCTTACCCTTAATGTCGAACAGCCAGCGGAAAACAGGGCTGCCAGTGGCGATGCAGACACCTGTATTGTTACCGGAACCATCAGCAGTGAGGATATGGGTTCCATGGATCTTACCGGTACCTACACCGTGAGCACCAATACCATCACGGTTACCGGTACCAGCGATGACGTAACAATTAATGTTACCGGCACCATTGACAGTGGCACATTTTCCGGAACGATTTCAATTGAAACCACCGAGGGTACTGTAACCGGTACGGTCGAGGCGGTAGAAGAGACAAGCAGTAATCCCGTGCGTGTTTTTATCGGTACCATGGGCAGCGGATCTTCCAGTAATGATCTCGGAACCTGGAATGTCGCCATGGATGCCGATTCTTTTGCCGGTACATATTCCAATGTCGCAGATGGCGCAGCAGGAACGGTAACAGGAACCGTCAGTGGTTCTACACTTACTATTACATCAATTATCCAGACAAGCGATGATCCCGTTGCTGATCTTAACGGTTCAGGAACAGGTGCCATTACGGGTTCAACCCTTTCAGGAAGCTGGACAAATGATTTTGGTAATGGCCTCTTTGCCGGCACAGAGCAACAGTAGAATTATTTATTAGTTTTTGTATAATATAAAGAGCAGAAGCCCCGAAAGGGGCTTTCGCTCTTTACAAAAGGATTATTTTTTCATGTAAACCGTAAAGGTGAAATCCCCCTCGTTATGGAGCAGGGCAACATTGCTGCTGAGGCGGCGGCAGATCTTTTCGATAAAGGCGGTATCCGCGTAGTAGAAATCTCTGCTGTCAGGGAAAAAGTCACGTCCCTCCCGGGAAAGAAGATTAAAGGTGCAGCCCCGGTCAGAAAGGCGGTAGAGTTTGCTGATAAAGGCGGCGATGAATTCAGGCTGGGAAAGAAAAGGATGATGTGTTTTTATGTTCAGGGTTCCAGAGCAGAAGACGTAGTCGTAACTCCGAAAGAAGGGGAAAGTTAAAAAGTTGCCCTGCAGAAAAAGGTGGTCGGGATAGAGAGACTGCGCCCGGCGGATCATCTCATCAATGATATCGATGCCGGTATAATCGTAGGTACAGTAACCGTGAGAGGCAAGATAGTCCGCGAAGTGCCCCAGCCCGCATCCCACGTCAAGGATCGCTGCATGATTTTTCCCATCAATGATGCGCACCATGTCATCAAAAAGGCGCTGCTGAAGGTATTCGCTCCACCCCACAGCCTCTGCTGAAGAGGGGGCGTGTTTTTCCAGTTTTTCGTAGTAGTAGTTGTTGAAAAAGGATGACCTTGATGCTGTTCTCTTCATAGCCGCACCGTACTGTTGCTGTTTTGATACAATGTAGAGGGTGCCGGTTCATTCGGCGACTATTTATTTTTTATACCGGTCTTTTTTTTGTTTTTAAAAATATCATCTTTCATGAAAGTCAGGTGTTTTTTCATGGGGGGAAGTAAAAAGAGTCCCTCTCGGCCCGCCAGATATTTTTCGCGAAATTCCCGTGTTGAAGGAAGAAAAATCACCGCGCGCCGCAGTTCATTTACGGGGCATGATATCTTCTGTATGACACACTTCCCTTTATCACTGCTTTCCGTCAGGGCCTGGATGATGGCCTTTCTTCCTTTCGCGAGCCTGCTGTCCCGGTCCAGAACCGAAGGAAAACGATGACGTCCCGTGAGGCTGATCCAGTCGTGGCAGAGGGTGTCCCGAAAAAAGTTTTCTTTCTCCGGGAATGTTTCGGCGGCAAAGCGCAGCAGGAAGTCTGCGCGCCTCTCCCACGAGTCTCCTGCCGGGTGGGTCAACTTCCCCCCCTTATCAAAAAGCGCTATCGATTCAAGGATACCAAAGGGATCGGTGTCCTGTAAAAAGATTTCTGACGCGGTAAGGGAAAATTTATGGGAGTTCACGTAGATATCCAGGAGACGTGCCATGGCCTGCAGGCGGATGATGTCGTTCCCTGGGAGCCACCTGTTTTCAGTGATGGTATAGGGGGCATCGTTTTCGTGAATGATGCCATAGTGGCCGGTTTTTTCAGCCATTACCGTGCCGGGCAGAACCTTGAGAAAGCCGAGCTGCAGGTGGTCAGCACCCAGCTGAAAGAGTTCATTAAAGGAGGCTCTGAGCCGGGACATGTCGTCACCGGGCAGACCCGCGATGAGGTCAACGTGGATATGAATATTTTTTTTCTCAATGAGGCGTTGAATGTTTTTTTTGACAATGTCCCATGACCCGGGGCGGTTGATTTCCCGTAGTGTTGTTTCATGAATGGACTGCACACCGATTTCGAACTGAAAGAGTCCATCAGGGGCATCGGCAAGGAGTTGAAAGTCGGCGTTTTCAAGAAGTGCGGGGAAGACCTCAAAGTGAAAGCGTACCTTTTCAGGCGAAAAGGCCTTTATGCAGAATTCCCATATGCGGCGGGCAAAGTCGCGGTCGGCATTGAATGAACGGTCCACAAATTTTATTGTTTCCGCCCCTGCATCAACCATGAGGAGAAGTTCGTCTTTTACCTTTTCGATGCTGCGCAGCTCCAGGGGCTGGTCGCGCCGTGATGAGAGGCAGTAGCTGCAGCGAAAGGGGCACCCGCGGCTTGCCTCGTAGTAGATGTAGCGATGATTCAGTTTTTCGATTTCTTCACTCTGCCAGGGGAAGGGGACATCATCAAAGTGAAGGGGTGTGGCGTCGACTCTTCCCCTGGGCAGGGAGAATCCTGACGCGACAAGTTTTCTAAAAGGCCCCTCTCCGGGGCCGCAGATGATCCATGTCACCGCGGGAAATTTTTTGAGCCATTCTTCCGGGGTGTAGCTCACCTCGGGCCCTCCCAGGAGCAGGGGTATCCCCCGGAGGGCAGGGTCTTCGATAAGGTCTTGCACCATGGCACTGTTCCATATATATACTGAAAAGCCGATGACATCGGGTTTTGTTTCAGCAATGTATGCGGTGATTTCTTCTTCTTTCTGGTTGATAGAGAAATCCCTTATGGTCACATGCAGGGACAGGTCCTCCGCTGCCGCGCGCAGATAACGGAGGCCGGGGTTACTGTGACTGTACCGTGCATTGAAGGCAATGAGCAAAATTCTTTTCACGGAGACAGGGTAGCTGCCGAAAGAAAAGATGTCAACCCTGAAGATTCTATTTCAGAGACAGGTTCTCCCTGCCTCGAGGAGACGTGCTGCTGCCTTTTCAACGCGCCCCCGCGCCGGGGCGGTGGGGCGGTAGAGTTCATTGAAGAATTTTACCAGTACTTCGTCTTCGTCAAGGGCGGCAGTGGAAATGCCCCAGCCCCTCATGATTTCCCGGGCCTTTTCCGGTGATACCTTTACTGACTTGTATATTATTTTTTTCTCATCGCTTCTCTGCATCAGGGGGCTGCAGGCAAGGGAGAGTTCCGTGGCATATAAGGGCAGGCCCCTTTCTTCGCGGGCTGAACGGATATGCGGGGCAAATTCACCGTGTGAAGCGGTAAAGATGTAGTGAATGTTTTCAGGTGTAATTTCCTTTTCAAGGGGTGGAAGGAGTAAGTCTATACCGTTCAGGTTTGAGGCAATGCACTGGGTCCCGGCAATGGTCATGACATTTTTGAAGCTGACCCTTTTTTCGAAAAAATCAACAATTGCACTACGGGTGCGGCCGTAGCGGCGGTAGAAAATTGATGATTTGCCCTTTCCTTTTTTTTCAAGGGGAAGTTGTTTTGTTGCATAGGAAAGATGTTTGCAGAGTTCAAAGTATTGTTTTTCAGCAGAGAATTTTTTCATGGATGCGTAGCCCTGTGTCTGTACCATGCCGAGGCCCTGGTATCCGCTGTTAAGGTCAAAGGCGCCCCGGCCAGGGGCGCTACTGCGGGCAACATATTCGGTAGCATAGTCCATGCCGGTTTCCATGGAGAGTACCCCCAGCTCTACTGATGACATGGAGGGTCTCAGTCCCGTATCATTTTTGATTTTTTCCTGGAGGGCCTTTATGGCTGAAGAGCTGACGTCAACGGGGGCCCCTGCGGGCCAGAGAGTTTTTTCATCGCGGCAGAGAAGACGGGCCCATCCGCTTTTGTCAGGCTGACCGGGAAAGCGATTTATGGTTTCCTGGTAATCTGACGCGGGGGTTCGGGCCATAGAGAGAAGGATTGAATCCTTTCCGCGCACCAGGTGATGGGCCACTGCGGATATGAGAAAGAGGGCAGGTATGCCATCGATAAAATGGTTGAAAACATTTGCCAGTATGCGGCATGACCTTTTATGGCGGTCCCATATAACATCGAGGAGCACTGCCTTTGAATAGTCTCTTTCTTCGGAGAAGGAAATATTATACCCGGTCTGGATTCCTGAAGATGTTTTTACCCTTCCTTCTGTGATTAAAATATCAGGTTCTATGACAATGTCAGAGAAAAACTTTCTGCAGAGCTTTACCGCCTGCCGGGTTCTCTGCTCAATTGAATTTATTGAAGAAAAGAGGGGAAACTTCTCTATGATTTCTATGCCGATTTCAAAGTTTTTACAGTAACGGAGTTTGATGTTTTCCCAGCCATAGTTGGGATAGATCATGCCGGTTTTTTCTCCCATGTTGTAAAAGGGGGCCTTCAGTGCGCCGGTGACAGAAACAAGTGTATCAAGCATTTTTTTTCTCCTCGATCATTGATGGTGGGTCAGGGCAATCTGATCGAAGATATAAAAAAAAAATGAAACGGCAACTTTTTTGGACAACTTTTTTAAAAAAGTACGAGACGGTCAGACGGTCGGGGGAAGTTTTCGCATGGTTTTGCAGAAAAACGGCAAAAATCAATGAATTCATAATTGCTATATTCTTGACAAAACTCAATAGTATTAATAATTTAAGATAGATTCGAAATAAACCGGTAAAGAAAATGTACTATCGTAGAAAAATAATTTTGGCTCTTCTTGAAGTGTATGGTAACAGTTTATCCAAACTGGAAATACAGAAATACCTGTTTCTTCTTTCAAGAACCCAGAAAAAACCGGTTTACGACTTCCTCCCCTACAAGTACGGATGTTATTCATTCTCTTTGAAAAGTGACCTTGATGTAATGCAGAGAAAAGGTTATTTGAATATTAGTGAAGAAAAAGTACAGAAGGTTGCTAA
>CAZHNW010000029.1:0-25158 GCA_964534225.1 uncultured Leptospirales bacterium
CTGAAGATCTTGACATTGATCTCGATCCCGGCGCCGGTGAAATACCCTCGGCAGAACCTGAACTTTCCGAGCCGGGAGCAGATATCTCTCAAACACTCATGGAAGCGGAAGACGTTCCCACGGGAGACTATGAGTCTCTTGACCTTACCATCGATGACATGGACATCTCCCTCGACGAAATGGAGGCTGCGGTCAGTGAAGCCGCCGCTGAAGACGATATCACCGCTGATTTTGAACCTGTTGAAGAAGACGTCTCCGGAGAGATTTCCCTGGAAGACGAAATCGTCACCGAGGAAATCTATACCCGCGAAGAAACCCCTGAAGACGAAGACGAGAGCATCACCATCGACCTTGATTCACTCGACATCGAACTCGAAGAGGGCGATGAGGATATGGTCCCCTCGGCGGAACTCTCAATGGAAGAAATTCCCGCAGAACCTGCGAAAAAGGCAGAACCTGAAGAAGACGATATCACCCTTGATCTCGACAGCCTCGATATCGACCTTGCCGAAGAGGAAACGATTCACCCCGGGGCTCAGCCTGACGATATAACCATGACGCTGCCTGAACTTTCAGACGAAAAGATCAGTGCGGTGGAAGAAGACGAATCCATAACCCTTGACCTTGACAGCCTTGACATCGAGATTGCCGAATCCAGTGAAATCGCCAGCGGCGAAATACCCGAAGAGGATGAGAAACTGACCCTTGAAGACGCGGGTCTCACCCTTGACGAACTCACCGCAGAAGAAATCGCCTCCGCCACGGGTGACGAAACCTACGTCACCGCCCCGGAAGAAGAGGAAGAAGACATTCGTCTCTCCATC
The DNA here is from genome assembly GCA_964534225.1 of uncultured Leptospirales bacterium. GTDB lineage: Bacteria > Spirochaetota > UBA4802 > UBA4802 > UBA5550 > CAZHNW01. Next base: position 825 of record CAZHNW010000029.1, read on the forward strand.
GATGAAATCGATCCGAACCTGAAACATGAGCTTGAAGACGAACTGAAGGAAGCAGAAGACATCCTCTCTGATATCGATGATGATCTTCCGGAAATCGACCTTGATGAATACCAGGCGGGAACCACCGCAACGGCCGTGGGCATTGCGGGAGCAGCATCTGTTGGCGCCGCCATTGATCTCGATGAACCACTTGAGACAATGGAAAAATATGAAGAGATTGAAAGGGCCACAGACAGTGTCAAAAACGGGTCTGTGAGTTTTTCCATCGACTACTCATTGAAATACTCGCGCCTCGGGGCCCTGGCGCGGCTTTTCCTCCTTTTCATGGTGGGAATGCTGCCCCATTTCCTGGTGCTGCTGATCTACAGCCTCCTTTCATCGATACTGGGATTCATCAACCACATCGTGGTGATCTCAACAAAGAACAGTGTGGAGGACTTCTCCGAGATAATCGAAAATACCATCCGCTACAGCCTGGCGGTCAACACCTCTCTGATTGGTATCGTCGAGGAGATGCCCATCTTCGCCGGGAAGAAGGACATCGATTATGCCATGCAGATGAATATCACATACCCCCTGGCCTATTCACGCCTCCTGGCGGCGCTGCGTCTTTCCGGAATAGGCATATTCCTGATGACACTGCCCCATATACTCATACTCATGGTCATCGGGTTAGCCATACCGGTATTCTGGCTCACGGGAATCATTTCAGTCCTGGCAACGGCACGATGGCCCCATTTCCTCTTTGATATCCTGATGCGCTACTACCGTTACATGGCGCGGGTCATGGCATTCATGACGGGGCTGGTGGATAAATATCCCCCCTTCACCTTCTAACGGGGTGATATCTCCGGGGGTGCGCTGCCGCCGCTGCGGGCGTGTCACAGGCCATCTCGACGTTTGAACCAGAAAGGGGATCCCCTGCGGAATCCCCTCTGCTGTACTGATGAGAATATTTCTCTTCTTATTTGAAAATGTACGCTGCCCGAATCTGTGCTTCACCAAGACAGCTTTCGAGAATGATCTCAATCTCACTGATGGAGTCATTTCGGTCACTGCCCGGGGCTTTCGTCAGGTCCCCTGTGGTATCGAGAGTGGCGGCAGACCCGGTAAGGGAGAACCAGCTGCTGTCACCATAGTCAGAATTACTGCTTCCATCACTGAGCGCCACCTCACCAAAGTTATACTCCAGTAGTTCAGGCATGCTCCATGCTGCGGTAATACCGATACCATTTGTTGTCCCGCTGAGATCATAGGGAAACCCGATAAGATTATCCGACGTCAATACGGGAAAATACTCCCCCCTGTTTGTCCCGTCGATAACCGGGAAACCACTCAGCCCCAGGGAGACAACCCAGGTAGAGACAGGCTCATAGGTCCCGGAGACCAGTTTCAGGCCCACGCAGCGCAGATCTTTTGCGATATCACCGTTGGGAACATAGAAGTTGCTGGCGAAATTGACACTGGAAAATCGAAGGATAAAATCTTTGTCTCCCCCATCTTCATAGTCCGCATCTTTAACCAGTAAAAGGCCCTTTTTCTTGACCGCATCAGGGCTCGGGATATCTTCAGTGATCCCATCGGCCAGAACAAGGACAGCATCGATATTGGTGGCATCATAGTCATAATTTTCAGGGTTTCCTGTTCCATCATCATAATATTCGAAACCGAAAGAAAAGTTGATACCCCCCTCGACTGTCCACTGTGACGTTGAATCATCATATTCTCCCCGGATATCCTTGTGTGTCCTCTCCCTGTCACAGGGGGCGCCCCCACCGGATATTTTCCATTTCCCGTCAACCTTCACATAGGAGACCGTTGCCAGCTGGGAACCGCTTTCGTATATCGGGGCATGAGTTAAAGGGTCCTCACCGACCTTCTGTGTCCAGCGGTCTGTTATGAAACAGCGTACAATGCTCGGATCAACGGTAAAACTCTTTGTTCCAAGGGAAAAAATTGTGCTGTCAATGATAATGCTGCTGCCGATTGTTGAAGAGTCGGCGGTAAAGGAGCCCTGCGGTTCAATAATTGTGCAGCTCGTGACAGTATCGGCGGCAAAAAAATTATCTCCAGTGCCCCTGACATTCGCTACCAGTTGATCGATAAATTCGGCCCTGGTCTTGCTTTCTGCATAAAAGTCAGTGTGAAACATCTCCTCAAGAGCATTTCTAATGACTGATTCATTTTCATTCCTGTCCGGTGTCCCGTTACTGTTTGAATCAACTGAAGCGGGCATCGCCCAGGCGGCCATCCAGAGTCCGTAGAGCCTTTTCATCTCATCGATGTCTCCTGATGCATCCGCTGCCGCCGCGGCGGCGGTCGCATCCAGGGTTGCCTCGGTCTCATCGGAGACATCATTATCCGAAAGAAGGGTTGCTCCGGTCAGCTTATTGGTTACCGCCACACCGGTATCACTTCCTTCTTCTGTGGTTTTAAAACTGACCACGTCAAGGACTTTGTCAAAGCCCTCACCATCGGCGGTAAAGGTTCCGCTCATGACATCGAATTCTGTAATTTCCAGTTCCACGTAGAGGGGGGCCAGGGCCTCTGAAACCTTCTGTTTCGAGACTTCCACCTTCGACGCTGCCGGATAACTGGTCTCATTGATGACATCTGTGCCATCAGCCTTTATCGTATCAGGATCATAGGCTGTGGCCGGATCCTGCCCCAGGGCCATGGCCACCACGGTATTGGTGGCGGGGGTGACATTATTGGTGCCTGCCACACTGGTAACAGAATAGAGAGTCACCTTTTTATCCAGGACATAGCCGTCCGCCATGATAATATAGGGTGCGGTAAGACCCGAAATATTTATGGAAAAACCCCCGTCTTCATCGATGGGGCCTGATACGGTGGCCCCCTCCGCATCCTTTATGTAAACAATACCCTTTACCGGGGCCCCCACGGCGGCGGTTCCCGTAATCTCAAGAGCACCTGAAGCACAGACGGTAACCGTGCAGGTTTTTTCAATACCGGAGCCGCTCGTCACAGAAATGATTGAACTTCCCACACTGACCCCGGTACAGGTAATGGTGGAACCGCTGGTCGCCACCGTAACAATCCCATTGCTCGCGGCAGCGGTAAAAGAATCAGCCGTACCGCTGGTATCCGTTGCCGTTACCAGGATATCCCCTGTACCGGCTCTCTCAACTGTAAGAGAACTCCTGCTCAACAGGAGAACTGCATCCACGGTGTCTCCACCTCCACTTGAACCTGAACCGCATGCGGAAAAAATTACCGCCGCGGCAGCCACAAGCATTCCCATCATCAGCTTTTTCATAACTTCCCTCTCCCTTTCTAAAAATATTCAGGGAAAGACCCCACTCCCCAAAAATCAACTACTGATTGCGGGCCTTTCCCTGATCGACAAATGAGCATTACAATGATGCCATAATATGTTTTTTATTTATAAACATAAGAAAGTGTTGAATCCAGGCCAAGAAAGAAGCAGCAAACAGGACCAATCTGGCAGTAAACAGTACAAAACAGGCAATAAACTGTTCGCACAACAGCATCGGCATAAATACCGATTGACATGACACAACAGGCTCTGTCATACTGGTTCATCTAAAAAACATCACCATCGACAGTGTTAAAATCAGAGTCACACATAAAACGGGTTCTCCCCTTTATTGAAACAAAGAGTTTAACATGCAAGGACCATCAAATGAGAACATGTTCGCTCTGCATGACACTGATGACCCTCCTGCTGCTTTTTTCCGCCTGCGAAAAAAGCAGACCCCCTGCTGCGCGTCATGGCGTGCTCGACCTCACCGGCCATGATTTTCAGAAAAAAGGAATCATCACTCTTGACGGAGAATGGACATTCTACTGGAAGAAACTGCTCACCCCTGATGATCTGAAGAGAAATCACTGCCCTACGGGATTTTTCTCCATGCCCTCATGCTGGAACGGCATGATGATAGAGGGCAGGGAACAGAAAGGAGACGGCTATGGAACCTTTACCCTGACAGTAAAGATGAACTCATCGGCTCTTCCCCTGGCATGCAAGGTCCCGGAGATGGCAAGCGCCTACAGGCTCTGGGTCAACGGCAGGCTCTGTGCTCAGAATGGCCAGGTCGCCGAAGAGGCATCCTCTGCGCTGCCCCAGTTTCTGCCTGTCGTCTTATCCGTTACGCCCCGGAACGACTCCCTCTCCATTGTCATGCAGGTTTCAAATTTCAATGACCATGACGGAGGGATGTGGCACAGCATAAAACTTGGACTGCACCAACAGATTCAGCGACTGAACATCACTGATTTCGCCGTCAATTTCTTTGTTCTTGGTGTTATTACCATCATGGGAATATACCACCTGAGCCTGTTCATACTGAGAAGAGATCAATACGCCTCTCTTCTCCTGGGACTGTTCTGCTTTATCATCGCCCTGCGCACATTACTCATGGGGAACAGAATGATCATTTTTTTCTATCCCCATATCAACTGGGAACTCGCTGTCAGGCTCGAACATATAACCTTTTATGCCTGCCCTCCTGTATTTACAATGTTTATCCAGCAGCTCTTTCCGGAAAAGATTTCAACTGTCTTTGTACGTTTTTTACAGATAATTTCTCTCATCCTTATCACCATAGCGGCTGCTATTCCCGTTAGATTAAGCACCTACCTGCAGTACCCATATAATTATCTCATTGTTGTTTCTGCCCTCTACCTGCTGATCGTATTAATCAATGCCGCGCGAGATAAGCTGGATGGCGCTGACACGATACTGGCGGGATACCTGATTCTCTGCCTCGCGGCGTTCAATGATATTTTTTTCGACTTGAAAATCATCCACACCGGCTTTCTATTCCCCTTCGGGTTTTTCATTTTTATCTTTTTGCAGTCCTTTACCCTTGCAAAAAGATTTGCGAGGGCTTTCAACAGGTCTGAGAGCCTTACGGACAAACTGAATGCTGTCAGCACGGTTCAGGAAAGGCTCCTGAAAGAATACGAGGATTCCCGGTTTAAGAACCTTCAAAAACGAATGTATCCCCACTTTCTTTTCAACGCCCTTCATACAATACAGAGCCTGATGATAAAAAATCCTGAAAAAGCAGAGACAGCCATCATTGCCCTCTCTGACATGTATCATTTTCTCCTGAATAAATCCTTCAACTCCCTCATCAGTTTCGAGGATGAGTGGAAGTTTACAAAAAATTACCTTGAATTCAAACAGCTCGAATACCCGGATTCCCTTTCCTGGGAAATGACGAAAACAGAGCAGCTCGATTCAGTGAAAATACCCCCCTTAACCATTCAGCCCCTTGTTGAAAATTCCCTGAAGCACGGTGTCGCGGGATATGACAATGGATGTGTAAACATTTCCGCTGACTATGACGGCGGTACCGTAACAATAAAAGTGACCGACAACGGAAAGGGCCTCGATGAGGGCGAAATTTTTTCAGGAACACTGGGAAATATCAGGGACAGGTTAAAATACAGCTTTCCCGGTTCACTCCTGTACATAAAAAACAGAACCGGCAGTGGTGTTGAAATCAATATCTCTTTTTCACCTGAGGTCTCATAAATGAAAAATACACGATACAGCGTACTCATTGCCGAAGACAAGGCACCGGCCCGGGAGATACTGATCGATTTCATCATCAAAAGGCCTGAACTGGATCTCCAGGGAATCGCCAGGAACGGGAAAGAGGCCCTGGACCTTTTATCAGAAAAACCCTATGATTTTCTCTTTCTTGACATTGAAATGCCCCATGCCAGCGGCATCGAGGTTCTTGAGAAATGTGTAACCCCTCCCTCCTTTGTCATTTTTACCACGTCCTATGATAAATTTGCGGTAAAAGCCTTTGAACTCTGCGCAATAGACTATCTTCTCAAACCCTTCAGCAGGGAAAGGTTTGACAGCGCCGTGGACAAGGCCCTCTCGAAAGATGCATTTAGAACTTCCACCCCGTTAAAAAACAGGGGCCTTACCTTCAAGGAAAAATCCATGTTCAGAATACTCCCCTTTGAAGATATTATCTATTTATCCTCACACAATAAAAAAACGATTATCCATACCGATGAAAAATGCTTTGAAATAAACAGGCTTTTGAAAGAAATCCAGGAGAGTCTTCCCGCTGAAAGTTTCATAAGAATACATAAGCAGTATATCATCAACAGGGAAAAAGCCTCCTGTCTTGAGCATATCCTCGGAAGCCAGTACAGGCTCCATCTCAATGATGGAGATGATACCATACTCCCCCTCGGACTCTCCTTTTTATCTGATGTAAAAAAAAGGCTTAGCCTCTGAAAAAACCAGAATCACCTGCGCAGGCATGCTGTATCCCCTGAGACACCTTTTTTCTGCATTGCTTCCAGTATTGTGAAACAGGTATTTTTTCTTCTTGCCCAAAAACATAATGGTGTTACGTTTAGCTCATAAAAAGAGGTTTGGGAGGTTAGAAGTATGAAATACCATAATTATACCGAGGAGTACATCCAGAGATATTCAGAGCTGGAAAAAGAATTCCATGAATTTTGTGAGGACAACAGGCACCTGGGGATCATGGCACTGGCACAGGCTGAAAAATACGGTGACAGGCCACAGATGTACCACAAATGTTATGGTCAGTGGGAGCATTATACCTGGAAAGAAATCGGCGAGACTATAAACGCGGTATCAAAGGGTCTTTTGGAATACGGGATCAATGAAGAAGACAGGATCGGGATTTTTTCCGGCAACAGGCCTGAGTGGCACATGAGTGACTTTGGATCACTCTGCATTCGCTGCATGACCGTTCCCATCTATCCGACAAATACCACTGAAGAGACAGAATACATTGTCAATGATGCAGGGATAAAAATTCTTTTTGTCTCACGGCAGGACCAGTATGACCGGTCTTATCCCCTGTTAAAACGCTGCGATGCCCTTGAAAAAATAATCGTATTTCATAAAGAAACAAAAATCGACGACGACCCGGATGTTATTCGATGGGAGGATTTTCTTGAAACAGGCCGCCAGAGCAAAAAAGATACAGAGCTTGAAAAACTCCATGAAAAATGTCACTACGAAGACAGGGCGACCCTCATCTATACATCGGGAACAACGGGAGAACCGAAAGGTGCTATCCACACACACAGGAGTCTCTTCCATAACTCCTGGGGTGTGGGATATTTCCCCCAGAGGGGCGAGTGGGAAGGGAAGTCGACCCTGGTGATGCTCCCCCTGAGCCATGTACTGGAAAGGTCATGGGACTATGGGGTGATGCAGGTTGGCGGGGTCATTGTCTACTGTGAAGACCATACCCAGATTCTTGACCATTTGAAAGATATGAATCCCACGCTGATGTGCAGCGCTCCCCGCCTTTTCGAAAAGATCTATTCCACCATTCATGCCGGGGTTGGAAATGCCTCGGGCCTGAAAAAAGCCATCTTCAACTGGTCCGTAAAAGTGGGAGAAAAGGCCGGACAAAAACGACTGGCAGGGAAATCCCTCTCTCCACTTCTCGCGGTAAAGCATACACTGGCAGACAAATTCATCCTGGGAAAGGTACGGGGCATCTTCGGGAAAAACTTTGCCCATGCCAACGCGGGAGGAGCGCCCCTCAGCGCCGAGATACACCGGTTCTTTTACAACTGCGGCGTTGTCATCTGCCCGGGGTACGGCCTCACGGAAACTGCTCCCGTCATTACCATCAACGGCCCCCACTGCCTGAAATTCGGCAGCGTTGGCCCCATTATCCCCCTGGTTCAAACACGAATCGACGAGGTTACCGGGGAAATCCAGGCAAAGGGACCCAATGTCATCAAGGAATATTTCAACAAGCCGAAACAAACCGCCGAGGCATTTACCGATGACGGATGGTTCAAAACAGGGGATATCGGCCATTTCGACGAAGACGGATACCTCTACATTACTGACCGCATCAAGGACCTCATCATCACTTCAGGGGGCAAGAATATCGCGCCGCAGCTGATAGAGACCCTGATCACAGAAGATTTTTTCATCGAGTATGCCGCGATAATCGGCGACGGGCGCAACTACATAACCGCCCTTATTGTTCCCTCCTTCGATGCCCTCGAAGAATGGGCGAGGGACAATAAAATTTCCTTCTCTTCACGGGAAGAGCTCGTTGAAAACCCACAGGTCATTGAGCATTACACCAAAATTATCGAGGCACGCCAGGAAAGCCTGGGCCGTGTGGAAAAAATCAAAAAGTTCACCCTTCTCCCCAAAGAATTTTCACAGGACGAAGGGGAGATAACACCAACGATGAAGGTGAAAAGAAAAGTTATCGAAAAAAAATATTCAGGCATCATCGAAAAGATGTACCAGTAATATTTCAGCAAAATTAACGGCAGGGGCAGCTCACTTACTGCCTCTGCCTATACCTGTTTCATTGAAAGGCCGATCCTCTTTCTCTCTCCATCAAGGGAGATCACCTTTACAGTAACGCGATCACCCACACCGAGATGTTCATTGATATCATTGACAAAGGTATCCGAAACCTCTGAAATATGCACCAGTCCCTTCTCCTTGAGGCCCACATCGACAAAGGCCCCGAAGGCAACGACATTATCAACAACCCCCTGCATCACCATACCCTCTTTAAGGTCATCGAAGGAAGTTATATCCTCACTGAAAGGTGTCTCCTGGTAGACCTCCCGGGGATCAAGGCCCCTCTGCATCAGTTCCGTAACAATACTCTCTCCCTCGGGGAAGTCACTGCTGATTTCCAGAAGCTCACGGCGAAAAGACTCCGCCCCGCTCACCAGTTCCCCCACAGAGACCTTTAGATGAGAGGCCATTTTTTCAACATGCCCGTATGACTCCGGGTGAACCCCTGTGCTGTCCAAAGGATTCTCACCGTCACGTATCCTGAGAAATCCCGCCGCCTGCTGAAACGCCTTTTCTCCAATACCCTTTACCTTTGCCAGTTCAGCCCTGTTTTGAAAGGGCCCCTTTTCGCGCCGGTAGTCGGTGACTGCGCGGGCACGGGCCCGGTCGAGACCGGAGATAAAACTCAAAAGCTGGTAGCCCGCGGTATTCAGGTTCACCCCCACGCGGTTTACGGCCCACTCAACCGTCTGCTGCAGTTTTTCCTTCAGCAGCGACGCGGGTATGTCATGCTGGTACTGCCCCACCCCCAGCGACCGGGGATCGATCTTTACCAGCTCAGCCATGGGGTCCTGGAAACGTCTCCCGATGGAGATGGCGCCGCGCACCGTTACATCCTGATCAGGGAACTCTTCCCGCGCCTCTTCTCCCGCAGAATAAACCGATGCCCCGTCTTCATCAACGAGTGCCACGACAACCTCCCTGCCGCGGCAGAGTTCTTTCACCATGGCAAAGGTCTCCCTTCCGAAGGTGCCATCACCAATGGCGATTCCCTCTACGCCCTTTTCTTCGATCCAGGGGAGGAGTCTTTTAACTTCCCCCTCATCTTTCGAAAGATTAAGGGTCAGGAAGTCAAAAAAATCTCCTTCGGCGCCAAGAAGTGCGCACTTGCAGCCGGTACGCACCCCGGGATCGATACCGATGACCACCCGCTGCCCGAAGGGGCCCGCAAGGAGTATTCTTTCAAGGTTCCGGGCAAAAAATTCTAAAGACTCTCTCTCCGCCTTCTCCTTCAGGTTTTTGAGAATCTCCTTTCCAATGCCGGGAAGGAGAAATTTCTCCAGGGATAACGTGGCGGCATCAGTGAGTAAACTTCCCCCCCTGAATTTTTTAAAATGTATCCCCGCGATACGCTTTGCCAGGTCATCAATATCTCCTTCAGGCTGAACTGACATGTTGAGAATCCCCTCCCTTTCGGCACGCAGCACCGCCATGATCCGGTGCGCCGCCATGGAAGCCGCCTTTTCAGAGAAATCGAAATAATCCCGGTAGACAGCACCCTCCTCCTTTTTACCTCTTTTGACCGCGGCGGTAACACGCCCCTTTGCACAAATTCCGCGCAGAAATCCCCTCACCTCAGCGTCATCCGCCAGGTTCTGCACAAGGATATGAAGGGCCCCCTCGAGAGCGGCCTCCGGGTCTTTTACCTCACCGGTGACGAAACCCTTTGCCGCGGCCAGGGCCTCATCGCGGCTCATGGACTCACCCTTGATTTTCTCCGCCAGGGGAAGCAGTCCCTGCTCCACGGCGCGGTCCGCAAGGGTCTTGCGCCGGGGCTTGAAGGGAAGATAAAGGTCCTCAAGGGTGGCGCTCTCTTCTGCCGCCTCGATCTTTTTCTTCAACGCCGGCGTCAGTTTATTCTCTTTTTCCAGGTACGAGAGGATGTAGGCGCGCCGCTTTTCAAGTTCCTTCAGGCGGTTCAGGCCCGTCATCACCGCGTCGATCTGCACCTCGTCAAGGCCTCCGGTCCGTTCCTTCCGGTAGCGCGCCATGAAGGGGATGGTACACCCCTCGTCGGCCAGCACCTCAACGGCACGGACCTGTTCGATTTTTATCTGCAGGGCTGCTGCGGTATTTTTATAAATCACTGATTCAGAAATCACCTCTGTCATTGCCTCTCCTTTTCCTTAACAATAGATTATCTTTCATCTCCCGGGATTACCGGTAGCGCGGAATATCCCTGGTGCGCTGAACATATTCTGCCACACCCTCTTCTTTCATTGCCCGGTTCATGGCAATCCACCGCTCTTTGAGATCATCATCAAAATTGCTCTTTTCACAGGGAAACGCTTCGCATTGAAAACAGAAATCAAGGCCCCTCTCCGATGCGCAGGGCTGAACGCCGCAGTCGGGATAACGGCACGCACCGCTACGACATCCACCGCACCCCGCCGCGGCAAGGTGTGCAAGAAATTTTTTAAACTGAGGGTAATGGGTAAACGTTTCATCAAAGGAACTGAAACGCTCGGCGAACCTGTCAAAATTTCCCAAAAGTTCCTGGAGCTTTTCTGCATGCTGCCGGATTTCCCCCTCCCTGAAAAAAAGGCACTTTCCACAACTGAGTCCACAATAGCCGTGAGATTTCTTTATCGTTTCATAGTCCATTCTGACCCCCGGAATTTTTAAAATACTAAACATTTCCACAATGAACAAATGATTTATTTGTTTAATTGTTTATTATAATTGACTTTTTCTCTTTACCGGCAAAAATCTATCCAACATCTTTTAACGGGAGGCTTTTATGAATCAACCGGAATTAACTCAAACTGCCCTTGACCTGCTGCGCAATCCTGCCAGTTTTCACTGGTCATTTATTACTCTGCTGGCCCTGGTTTTCTACGTTTATTTTAACGAAATATCAAAAAAAAACTGGCGGGGCATTGCCGCGGGCCTTTCCCTCTACATGGTCCACTGGTTCTATGAAATTGGCAATGCCCTTATTCAGCACTTTTCCGGGCATGCCCTCTGGACCGTGCCAACCGGGACCAGTTACCTTCTCCTCATTGGTGTCTGCTGGGAACTGAGTCTCATGTTCTCCATCGCGGGGCTTCTCCTGTCAAAGATACTTCCCGATACACCGAAAAAATTATTCGGCATTGACATCCGCATCCTCTTTGCCGTGGGCAATGCCGCCTTTTTCTCTATCTTTGAAATATTTCTTGCCACGACCCCGGCTTTTCACTGGGTCTACTCATGGTGGGGAGCTTTTCCTGTCTTTATCACAGTTTATGTGCCCTTTTTTCTCGCCGCGGGTTACGCCTACTACTGGAAACCCCGCACGCAGAAACTGTTTATCGGCTCACTTTTTGCCATCAATGTTCTCATGATGATCATCTTTGCCGGAATTCTGCACTGGATATAATGTATCTGCCAAAAAGGGGCCGTCTCAAAACAGTGTTTGAGGCGGCCTTTTTTTTAGTTAAAAACCCATTGACATGCTTTACCATTATTGTAGAATTAAAAAAATCTGGAATCCTTTTTTCTCATAATAAGGCAAAAGAGAAAACTGTATCCGGTTTTTTTAACAGCAGCAACCTTTTAATAAAAAATCAGCTTTAACACAATAATGGAGGCTTTAGTGAAAAAATTAACTGTATTCTTAATGGTTTTAGTCGCAGCCTGTTTATTCACATTTTCAGGATGTAATGATGACAGTGATGGTAGTGGCGGCTCCCTGGGCAGCACACTGACAATATCAGGAACCATCACACACTATTTCGACACCAGTACTCATGAATGGACAGATGATTATACTCACTATTCCGGCGATGTTTATTACCTCGTTGACTATAGCGCAATAATAGACACTGACGATACTGACGATGCCGACCTTGACCTTGAAACCGGCGTCCCCGACACGGATGATATGGACGAACCTGTTGACTGGGGTGCAACTTCATCAAATGCAAATGTCCTTCTCTATTCAGTAGAAATTGAAAATGAGAATGAAGACTCAATTGTTGAAGGAAATTTTGATGTTGCTACCAATGGTGTCGGTCAATATTACAGCTACATTTATGCCTCAGCGGCAACGACCCTGACTGGAGAAACCGATGATGGCGGAAATACATATACCTACTCAAACCTCACTCTTGCTGCAGGATGGAACCAGGTAATATGCGAAACTGCCTCCGGTACTACTTTCACCTACAAAAACGGAACCATTACAGGGGCAAAGTGGACTTTCATGGAATAATTCTCCACTTCTGACTGTACATCATTCCCCTTATTAAAAAAATAAAAGGAGCCGCCTCGAACAGTATTTGAGGCGGCTCCTTTTTTTTAATGCAAAATATCAATTTATTCTTGAGTCCCCTATCCGGGAGATGGGGGACTCAAGATAAACTATCCCCTGTACCCGGACATAATAATTCTCTTTTCTTCATTCTTGTATGCGCCGATATTAATGATGATACAGGCATATGATCTAATTCAGAGAACAGACAGAGCCATTCCCGGGAGCAGGTAATGAGTAAACTTTTCAAATATTTCGGCGTCATTATTAAAGAAGGTGAATATATCTTTCGCGAGGGAGACGAAGCAGACTGCATGTACCTCATTCACCGGGGAAGAGTGAAAATCAGTAAAAGCCGGGGAAATGTCGAAAAAAGAATACAAATACTCGAAGATGGTGAATTCGTGGGAGAAATGGCCATCATCAATTCACTTCCCCGTTCAGCTGACGCCCTGGCCCTGGAGGAATGCGAACTGATACGCATGGACAGGGCCTCATACAGCACCACCATAGAAAAAAATCGCCAGTTTGCCCTCAGCTTCATCCAGTTTCTCAGCAAACGCCTCAGGGACACCACCGACCAGCTGACCCTTCTGTCAGAAAAAGAACGGAGCCGGAAAGTCTTCGTAGAAATTGTCAAAGACATGATGATCCAGGGAAAACAGGACAAAAACGGCAAATGGCAGCTCCTTAAACTGCAGCCCTTCATTGAACGCTACAACAGGACACACCTCATCGACCAGGAAGACATCATGGCGGTCCTTGATGAACTGATTCATGAGGACCAGATCCGCCTCAAAACAGACCAGAACCAGCAGACATGGATTGCACTTCCCCTGGCACCTGTTCAGGACTCCTGAGACAGAAGAGAATCAATACGATGACATGTCTTCCCTGCCCCGGCAGCCTCTTCTGACGTGAGGCTGAAAAACCTGCTGCCCAGGTTGTATTCAGGCATTGAATAACAGAAGATAACACCCTGGTATGCCGCGAGATGCTCAGCGAGAAGAGCAAGGGACGCATTCAACTTCCCCCCCCATGAAGAAGACCCCGGAGTGATACCCTTTTCACGCATGGCGGTAAAAATCCACTGCGTCGACAGGGGATCAATAACCGCAAAGGTATAAAGGTACCAGTCTTCGATAGACTCGATGAGAAGCTTTCTTTCTTCTGTTGAAAAAATATGATAAGCGGGGCAGAGAAAATTGCCGCAGACGCGGCTGCCGAAAAGAGACTGGTCACGACCTTCACTGCCGGAGCTCAAGGGGTGAACCAGGCACCCCGGCCGGTTCGAGGAAAGAAATCCCTGGAAGGGGCAGATATGGGTCGTGGCATCCCGCACGGGAAAGGCCTTTTCCAGAAAGGATTCCTCCTCCTGGTAACGCCAGCCGTTTTCACACCGGAACTGTCCCTCCCGGAGAAACTTTTCACAGTTTTCCCGGGAAAGGTCCTGCAGGTTGAAAAGGCCGCAGCAGGCACAGCAGCCCTTTCTCTCATCGGGCTGACAGAGGGGAAAGGGATTCTCCTTCATATAATGCGGCCCTTGTCGGGCATACTATGCCTTCTTCCGTGTATAGTTGAGGAGCCCCCCGTCGAGGAGTATTTTTCGCTGCCGCTGCGAGGCAAAGAGGTCAAAGAGGTATTCTTTGCCGCCGATGGTAACAGGGACGGTATCACTCTCCGCGATGAGTCTCCGCAGGTCCGTGGCAACCATCTCGTCCCCCTGTTTGATGCTTTCATAGTCCTTTTCGTTTTTAAAAATCAGGGGAATGATTCCGAAATTGACCAGGTTGCCTGAATGTATCCTTTCAAAAGACTTGACCATCACCAGGCGCACCCCAAGGTACATGGGGCATATGGCGGCATGCTCACGGCTCGAACCCTGGCCGTAACTCATGCCCCCGACGATACCGGTAAAAACCCCCTTCTCCTTTGCCGCCAGGGTCCTTCTGGAAAATTCAGGGTCAACCCCTTCAAAAACATACTGCGCGTAGGCGGGAATATTCGACCGGTACTTGAGACGCTGCCCCGCGGGCATGATATGGTCAGTAGTGATCTTGTCCCCCACCTTGAGGCCGATGGTGCCGTGGATCTCGTCAGACAGGGGCTCTGTGTAGGGGGGATCACCGATATTGGGTCCCCGAAAAATCTCGACTTTTTTATCTGAAGGCGGAAGAACCAGTGAATCATCGATGAGAAATTTTCCCGGCATTTCGATTCCGGGATAGTCCCCGGGAGCCTGGTCAAGGGGATTTTCCAGTTTCCCGGTCAGGGCAGAGAGGGCGGCTGTCTCCGGGCTGATGAGATATATCTGGCCGGAACGGGTGCCTGAGCGCCCCTCGAAGTTGCGGTTGTTGGTCCGCAGGGAAATCCCCCCGGTGACAGGGGCCTGGCCTGAGCCGATACAGAAACCACAGGCGGATTCCATGATGCGGGCCCCCGCGGCAATCAGGTCGGCCAGGGCGCCATTGGCGGCAATCATTTCAAAGACCTGTTTTGATCCCGGTGCAATGACCAGGCTCACGTCAGGGTTAACCTTTTTACCTTTGAGGATTGCCGCTACCGTCATCAGGTCTTTATATGAAGAGTTGGTACAGCTACCGATGGCCACCTGGTCAATCTTCATCCCCTTCAACTCTTCGATACGTTTGATATTGTCGGGAGAGTGGGGGCACGCCACCATCGGTTCAAGTTCGGAAAGGTCGATGGTGATGGTGCGGTCATATTCAGCATCTTTATCAGGAAGTAACTGCCGCCACTGGTCACCACGTCCCTGGGCGTCGAGAAACTCCTGTGTAATACTGTCACTGGGGAAAACCGATGTCGTCACACCGAGTTCCGCCCCCATATTGGTAATGGTGGCCCGTTCAGGCACTGAAAGGGTTGCCACGCCATCGCCGGTGTATTCCGCCACGCAGCCCACGTTTCCCTTTGTGGTGAGAATCTCCAGGACCTTCAAAATAACATCCTTGGCAGCGACCCAGGGCCTTAACTTCCCCGTAAGCTCAACATTGATAACACGGGGGGAAGTCAAAAAGAAAGGCCCGCCCCCCATTGCCACTGCCACATCAAGCCCCCCCGCGCCGATAGCAATCATGCCGATACCCCCCCCGGTGGGTGTATGGCTGTCAGAGCCGAGAAGGGTGGCCCCGGGTTTGCCGAAACGCTCAAGATGAACCTGGTGGCAGATGCCGTTTCCTGCCTTTGAATAGTGGATGCCGAAATTCGCGTTCATTGTCTGAAGATACCGGTGATCATCAGCGTTCTCGAAACCCATCTGGAGGGTATTGTGATCAACGTAGGAGACAGAGAGGTCTGTTTTTACCTTTGAAATCTCCATCGCCTCGAACTGAAGGTAGGCCATGGTGCCGGTGGCATCCTGGGTCAGGGTCTGGTCGATCCTGATGCCGATCTCCCCCCCGGGAATGAGCTCGCCCTCGACGAGATGTTCTTTCAATATTTTATACGTTACTGATTGTCCCATATTTACCTCTGTGGTTTCTGTTTTCATGTATTCAGTAAGCCCCGAAGGGGCAGCAGTTCACATAATGAGAAGGATTTTAACCTATGCCCCATTGATAAAACATGGCAAGCATTTTTTCCCCGGCACACCCGCAACATGTTCAAGATTATGGGGGAAGTTGACGAAAAACAAGTATGAAAATCTCTGGCGGCATGGCCGAAATAAATCTTCCCCGCGGCAGTGAGACAAAAAAAGTCTATCTCTGGCCGGGATATCCCCGTGAAAAGGTACAACCGGCACCGATTATACACCGTCGTACTGAGGGTCAGATCCCCTATTTCAAGGCCTCACCGGCAGAAAGAGAGCGCATTATCAGCCAGTACCGGGAAAGTTCCTACCAGGAATACTCACCTGCCGGAAACAGGGGAAAAACAGTATCTCCCGTTGCCCCCGGTTCACTTTTCGAGGCGGTCGTTTAACTTTTCTTCTTTAGAAATTATCCGCCAATGAAGGCGCGAAAACGCTTTCGCGCTTCATTGGCGGAACATACAAACATGAATATTTAATTAATCAATTAATTTAAAATTCTACTATCACTTGACTTTTACAAATTTTTTACTATTATTGTTCAATATAAATTAATGACAAAGGAGAACTGGAATTATGAAAAAATTAATTCTTACAGCAGTTGCCCTCATCATGGCAGGATCTTTCACCATGGCCTCTGCGGGAACCGCAGAAATGGGTGCCTCAATTGGTATTGGCTACCCGGACTATCCGGAACAGGTTTCCCTTGACCTGGGTCTTTTTGCCGATTACAAGATCAACCCCTTTCTTTCCGTGGGACTCGAAACAGGTTTTGACTGGGTCCTGAAAGAATACAATGCCGGCGCCGCACCGGTAGGTTCCCTTGGAACTCTAACCCAGAAGGAAAAATACAACTTCTACAGCTTCCCCCTCCTCGGCGTTGTAACCTTTAATATTCCCCTGGGAGAATCACCGGTACAGCCCTTTGTTTCAGGCGGAGCGGGATATTCATGGACCATCTATGATGCCCCCAATGATAACTGGACCTTCCACGGTTTCACCTGGCAGGTAATGGCCGGTGCCACTTTTGACCTGGGAGAAAGTGCCATGGGCATGAAGGCCCTCATCGAGGCAGGATACCGCGGCACCATGATTGAAACAAATGTCGGTGGCATCAATGTAGAACTCGACATGTCTTCACCCATAGTCCGTGCCGGTGTTGTCTTTCCTCTTTCAAGAGGCAGTGACTGGTAAAAGATTCTCAATTTAATAAAAATAAAAAGGCCGTCTAAACACTATTTAGACGGCCTTTTTATTTTTTCGCAACCCCGCAGAACCGACTCCTTTCTTTGATTACGGGTGATGAATACTGGTATTATTCAGCCCTTCACCGAAAAAAAAGACTGACAATTTATACGACAGATGGTAAAAGGCTTCATCACATCCAGCATGGTGCAACTGCATATCCACTGCACGCATAACTACCCCCCAAAAAAAGAAAAGACAGGAAGGAGTGAAAATGGAAAGATTTAAAAGGTTTGAAAGAAGTATATATACTGCCTGTTCAGAAACATGCAGTATATATAGTGACAATATTTTTATTAAACACCAGGGAAGAAGACTCTCCTTTGGAGAAACGTATGAAAAAACAATCAGCAGGGCGGCATTTCTCCAGAAACAGGGGATCAGCAAAGATGACATCGTAGGTATCATTGCCGAGAATTCACCTGAATGGTGTATTTCTTTTCTTGCCATAACATCTATCGGGGCAACAGCCCTTCCCCTGGACACCAATCTTTCTAAAAATCAGCATGAGGATATGCTGAAGGCTGCTGGAGCCTCATGCCTGTTTACCGGTGACGGCTTTCACGACAGGTATAAACTTCCCTCATTTGCCATAGAGCAGGTAGATTCGCCTGCAGACATAAAAACCTTCTCTCCACCTGAATGTAGTGCTGATGATATCGCTGTTTTAATCTTCACCTCCGGGACAACAGGAACACCCAAGATAGTTTCACTCACCCACAGGAATCTCCTGCACATCGCCTATGTGTGCACCGACCTGGAAGAGTACACCCAGGGGGACCAGACTCTGGCCATCCTGCCCCTTTTTCATATATACGCCCTTGAGTCTACCTTTCTCGCGCCATTTGTAACAGGAAGTATGATTATCATGCAGACATCACTGAAAGGGCCGGATATCATGCAGAGCCTTGCCGATAATGACATTTCAATATTTCCCGCAGCACCAATAATGTGGGAGCTCTTTTTCGACGGCATTACAAACAAGGCCAGGGCTGAATCGGAAAAAAAATATAAACTTTTCATGTTTCTTGTAAAAAACGCCCCCCTGCTTCGAAAACTCGGCCTGGGCTTTCTACTCAAAAAAGTTTTTACCCCGGTGCATGATGTTTTCGGGCATTCACACCGCTTTTTCATCAGCGGCGGCGCCCCCATGAAAAGAGAATATTTTAATGCCTACAAAAACATGGGTTTCAATATTTTTGAAGGGTATGGCCTTTCGGAAACCACCGGCCCCATAGCAGTCCCCTACTATAAAGATTCCGAAGCCGGATCAGTGGGCCGCCCCATGAAGGGCAACGAAGTGAAGATAATCAACATCAACAAAGACGGTATTGGAGAAATCTGCCTTCGCGGTTTCGCGGTATCTCCCGGGTACTACAAAAACGATGAAGCCAACAAAGAAGCTTTTGATGAAGATGGTTTTTTTCGAACCGGGGACCTGGGGCGTCTTGATAAAAAAGGGAATATCCGCATCACGGGAAGAATCAAAAATGTCATAGTCCTCGATTCAGGAAAGAATGTATACCCTGAAGAAATGGAATTCTATTACAGAAATTCTGACAAAATCAACGAAATCGCAGTATTTGAAAGAAAACATAAAGAAAAAACAACCATTCATGCTGTTGTTGTACCGGCTAAAAAAAGTAAAGACAGTTACAGGGAAATCAGGGAAGAGCTTGAGAAACTCAACAGGGAACTTCCTGATTATAAAAGAGTCAAAAAGTTTTCAATCTCATTCGATGAACTCCCCAAGAACTCATCAAAAAAAATCATGTATAACGAAATTATCAGTCTCCTCGAAGCGGGTAATTACCAGGCCGGCGAAGACGACAGTGTGGTATTAAAAGATCTTCTTCAGGGCACAACGCCTAAAGAAGAAAAAATTATCAGCCTTCTAAAAGAGAAATTCAATGTTGAATTTCTCTATGAGAATAGTACACCGGCAGACTTCAATGTGGATTCATTGAGCCTCATTGATCTTATTGTATTTCTGGAACAAAACCTTAATGTTGTCATAGATTCAAAAGAATTCAGGAAAAAAGAGACCATGACCGAAATCCTCGCCTACACTGCCTCCCTGGAGGAGACCGACGGGGCGTCACTGGACAGTAAAATTCTCACAGGAGAAATTACCAGCAAGGCAAACAGGTTCTTTAATCCCCTTCATCATGTCGTCATTGGTTTTTTCGGCTTTCTCTCAAAAATTTTCTGGAAACTCGATGTAAAAAATCGGGATAAACTTCAGCTCGATAACAATATTCTCATATCCAATCATCAATCCTATCTTGACATGGTCTGGATTGCCTCCAGCATCCCCCTTAAACAGAGAAAACAGATCTACGTAACAGGAAAAAAAAGGCTCTCTTTTCTCCGTTACATATTTCCCATTCTTCCCATCATCTACGTCGATGAAACCAATGGTATCGAGGTGCTCAAGGCGGGGGCTGATATTCTCCGGCAGGGAAAGACCCTGATAATATTTCCCGAGGGAACAAGGAGCAGAGACGGGAGCCTGGGCGAGTTCATGAATGGCGCCGCCTACCTGGCAAAAAAGCTGAACAGGGACGTGGTGCCCCTCTCCATTGATGGTTCTTACAGAATCTGGCCACGGCATAAAAAACTTCCCTCAATCATCACCGGGGAAAAGGGATATCTTTCTGTTGGAGAAATAATAAAACCGGACGATTACGAAAATATAGAATCACTCAATGATGCCCTCTACAGGGCTGTCGCGGCGGGACTTCCAATCACAGGAGCAGATGAAAAAAACAGAAAAGAAGTAGTGATGAAATAATTATACCGGTGAGGGTCATCATCTATTTGATGGCCCTGAAAATACTTTCAACCTTTTCGTGCTTCTTATCTGATTTTCTCTTGGTATGCTCGATCTTTGCACGGGTCCGGTAAAAAGGCTGCAGGGATTCCTGGACCTTTACGTTCATGACATCTACGATGTCTTCGAACTCGGCACTGAGCTGCTCAAGGTGCTCTTCACGGCGGCGCACCTTCTGGTAGACAGCATAATTTTTGTCCAGTTCCCTTTTAAGGTTTTCGTTTTCCTTTTCGAGGGTCTTGATCTCGCGGCGGTATTCCTGCCGGATGGTACGGATTTCTTCCGTAAAACGGTTGGTTATATCCTGCTTTACTTCGCGAAGGCGCGCCTCATGCTCCTTCTGACATGCACGGCGTTCCCTCTGCCTTTCTTTCTTGATCAGTTGACTGATCCTGCTCTTTCTGACGATCATTGCCTGAACTCTCTTACTCTCTTTTTTTCTGAGAATCATGGCACCTTCAGATTTATAAATATTTTCATATTCAATCAAAAATGCAGAGCCTGTCAATGCCAGATTCTGCCGGTCAGGGTATTCGTATGCCTCTATTTTGCAAATTTTTTTTAAAACTTCCCCCAAAAATTAGCCGGGTAATAGAGTATAATAAAATATTCATATTTGTATGCCTGAAATCAAAAAGGGGGATGCCTGCACCTGGCATCCCCCTTTCATTATGAGTATTCCCTCTGTGATTCAATACTGTTTGTATTAACCACCAAGCAGCTGTAATACTGTTCTTGTCTTCATGTTTGCCTGCGCCAGCATTGCAGTACCACTCTGAACAAGAATCTGGTCCTTGGTAAGATCTACCATGGTTTCTGCTATGTCAGCATCCCTGATACGGCTTTCAGAAGCCTGGATGTTTTCATAGGCAGTCATGAGACCCTTGGCAGCATACTCGAGCCTGTTATAATAGGCACCGAGGTCTGCCCTTTGCTTGGCAATCTTATGCAGAGCATCGTCAACAACACCAATTGCCCTGTTTGCACCATCGGCGGTACTGAGATTCGCGAGGAACCTTCCTGTTTTCTCCCTGAGATTCAGTCCCTGTGAAGTCATGGTGCCAATATAGACGCGCTCACGCTGATGCATGTTTGCACCCATATGAAACCACATACTTGCCTTGGGATTGGTCCGGGAAAAATCACCAAGAAGCAGTTTAAACTTGTTGAATTCTGCTTGAGAAGCAATACGGTCTACTTCATCAATAAGGGCAGAAACTTCAACCTGGATAAGCTGACGGTCTTCCTGGGTATAGATTCCATTAGATGATTGAACAGCAAGGACCCTGATACGCTGCAGAATAGAAGATGTCTGATCGAGATATCCTTCAGCTGTCTGTACAAAGGACATACCGTCTTCAGTATTTCTTTCCGCCTGCCTGAGTCCCTGTATCTGCGTTCTCATCTTCTCAGAAACCGCAAGACCTGAAGCATCATCACCGGAACGGTTGATACGCATACCGGAAGAGAGCTTCTCCATGGAATGATTTACATCCCAGTGTTTGAATTTGAGCACTTTGTTTGCATTGATAGCACTCATGTTGTGATTAATAATCATGTTTAAACACTCCTTTGTTTAAATAAACCTGATCTCCATATCAGGCTTTGATCACCAGGTTATGCCGGGTTTCCAGGGAATACCACTTCTGCATACCTGCAAGCATGCTTACCTGTGACTCACAGGCAATCATACTGACAGGTATGATTTAATTCTTACTCCATCGTTTTGAAAGATCATTTCATTCACCGGCACATAAATGCCGGTGAATGAACAATTTACACGTCTATTGCAAAAGCTGCAGAATACCCTGTGACTTGTAGTTTGCCTGCGCCAGCATAGCAGTACCACTCTGCACCAGGATTTGTGTCCTGGTAAGATCGACAGTCACTTCTGCCATATCAGCGTCCCGGATTCTACTCTCCGAGGCCTGTATATTTTCATAGGCATTCATCAGCCCTTTTGCTGCATGTTCGAGCCTGTTATAGTAGGCGCCAAGGTCAGCCCTCTGTTTCGATATCACATGTATGGCATTATCCATAATTCCAATTGCCCGGTTTGACCATTCAGGTGTTGAAAGGGTCACGGGCTGACCAATTATATTCTTCAGTCCCAGGGCTTTTGCCGTCATGGTCTGGACATAGACCCGTTCACGCTGGTGCATATTGGGCCCCATGTGAAACCACATTGATGCACTGCGGCTGGCACGGGCAAAATCACCCTGAAGAAGTGTCATTTTATTGAATTCAGCCTGGGAGGCAATACGGTCAACTTCATCGACAAGGGCAGAAACCTCTACCTGGATAAGCTGACGGTCATTAAGGGTATAGATACCGTTGGCAGACTGCACAGCCAGAACACGTATCCTCTGGATAATAGCATTAATTTCGTGGAGATACCCTTCGGTAGTCTGGATGAAGGACATTCCGTCTTCGGTGTTTCTTTCCGCCTGGCGGAGTCCCTGGATCTGGGAGCGCATCTTTTCTGAAACGGCAAGTCCTGATGCATCATCACCGGCACGATTGATTCTCATCCCGGATGAAAGTTTCTCCATGGCCTTATCCTGTGACCAGTGTTGAAACTTCAGCACCCTGTGGGTATTGATAGCAGATAAATTATGATTGATAATCATCCCGATTCCTCCATGAATCTTCAACACTGCCGGCCTCCCTGCCAGCCTCAAGGGCTTCCTGCCCTGTCTTTACATTAGTCGGAGAAGAAAAGGGGATAATTAATCCTGTTTATTGGCGATTATTAGCGATTATTGACACTTACAGCAATTTAAAACAAAATATTAAGCCTTTTTATCTTTATTTCTAAATTTTATGAAAATTTCCGCCTATTGTTAATTTCGGGTAGTTAAAATTTTACCATGAGACATTTTCAAAAATTTTTATTAAAAATTACATAATAGAAATTTTCATAAAGAAGATTAAGAGAAATCTTCCATTTAAAAATTTAATTATTGAAAAAAATACCCCTTCCCTGTCCAATATAATACGATCATATAACATCAGTAGTTCTTCCTGAAACCTGCAGTAGAGAGCAACTATATAATCTCACTCCAGGGTCATTAAAAGTTGAAACAGGATGATCTACTGACATGGAAAATTATTTGGGAGATTTTTATGAAAATTGAATTTGTTGGCGGCGCAAGAACCGTAACCGGTTCTTCATTTATCATAAAAGATGATGACTTTACCGTAATGGTTGACTGCGGTATGTTCCAGGGAAAAAGAGACATCAGGGACCGCAATCAGCTGAACCGCATCTATGCTCCGGGAAAAATCGACGCCCTCCTTCTTACCCACGCCCATATTGACCACAGCGGACTGATCCCCAAGCTTGTAAAAGGAGGATTTTACGGCAACATCTACACAACCAAAGCCACCGCGGATCTCTGTTCTATCATGCTCCCTGACAGCGGCCATATACAGGAAATGGATGTTAAATATATAAACAAAAAAAACAGACGACTCGGACGCCCCCTGGTTGACCCTCTTTATGACGTCAAAGATGCTGAACGGGCTCTCGAAAATTTTGTTCCTCTATCCTACGGAGAAACAGTACAAATACACCCCCGCATCAAAATCAGGTTCCGTGATGCTGGTCACATTCTCGGTTCTGCCATTATAGAAATGTGGATTGAAGAGAAAGGTGCTCAAAAAAAAATCGTCTTTTCCGGCGACCTTGGGCCGAAGGGGCAGGCAATCATACGCGATCCCGAAGTCATTGAAGAAGCAGACATTCTTTTAATTGAGTCGACCTATGGAAACCGGCTTCATAAATCAAAACAGGACACCTATGCAGAATTTAAAAAAATACTCATGGATGCTTTCGATAAAAGAGGCAATATTGTCATACCCGCCTTTGCGATAGAACGTACCCAGGAACTCATCTATGCACTTGCCCGCATGGTTGACAATGATGAAATACCATCCATACCTGTTTATATTGACTCACCCCTGGCAATTTCAGCAACAGAGATATTCAGGAAAAACAGGGATTGTTTTGACGAGGCAACACAGAAAATACTTCTCGAAGGAAACAGCCCCCTTGATTTTAACAACCTTCACTTTACCCGCACAGCAAAGGAATCAAAGGCCCTTGAAGAAGAAACAGGCTCCATCATC
>CAZHNW010000029.1:25168-38945 GCA_964534225.1 uncultured Leptospirales bacterium
GGGTAATTTGAGTGGTTTTGGTTTTCGGGAACAGATCCTTCAACGATTCCATGGCCAATTCGATTGTGATCGGCTTGCGATTGTCCATCATCATATCAGCAAGCGGGATGTGTACCGCCGGAAGAATTAAATACCACCTTCAGGACAATCTCTACAAGCCGGAGGCTTCGGTCATCTTTGTAGGTTACCAGGCAGAGGGAACACTGGGCAGACGAATCATTGAAGGGGCAAAACAGGTTCGCCTCTATGGCGAAGATGTCGCTGTCAAGGCACAGATCCACACCCTCGGGGGATTCTCCGCCCACGCCGACAGTAACGGCCTTTTGACCTGGTTGAGCAATATCGACAACCCGGACTTGAAGGTCTTTGTCGTACATGGTGAAGAAGAATCATCTCTCGCCTTTGCTGAAAAAGTACGCAAAGAAAGAGGCATTACAGCGTATGTCCCGAAATGGGGAGAAATAGTTGACGTTGATACCCTGGAATCTGTAATGGCAACATATGGTCTTAATGAAGATTATACAGAAATAGATCATGAGTTTGAGTCCATCAACCAGGTCGTCACACAGCTGAGAGAACAGTATCACCAGATCATGTCAGAAAATAACTACCTGGACACAAAGGAACTCCAGGAAGACCTTCAGGACATACGGTCCCTTCTCGGAATGCTGATGGATGAACTCTGAAAAAGGGGAGCAAGGATGAAAAAAATTGAATCAGGGACATACAAAGCTGTCTACCTGGAAGAAGAAAACCGGATTCTCCTCCAGGGAGACCTTCGCCTTGAATCAGTAGAAAAGTACGATGAAATCATCAATTTCATATCTGACAATACTCTCAGCAGCAAAAGGCCGGTAATCCTTGATATCACCCGCCTTGAAACCCTCAACAGTTCCGGCATTGCCGCCCTGGGAATGTTAATGGTTGAAATGAAACGCCATGACCGCGAAATAAGTATTATCGGCAGCCGCTATATTTCCTGGCAGACACTCTCACTGGAGGGCTTCAAGGATATAAACGAAAAACTTTCTATAGAATTTGCCGCCCATCACTGACAGCACTTAAAAGGGGAGAAAACAATCCTGTCTTCTCCCCTCTCAATAACAGCACCCGGCCCGTCTGCGGCGGACCATTATACTGCGAACCTTATACGAGAATTTTCTTGATCATCTTCATGATTACGTCGATATCTTCCTGCTGAGCGTTATCAAGAAGCTTTTTAAAAACTGAAAGCTCTTCGCCATAGTTCTGGTCTCCCGCGTCTACGAAACGCTGGCCAACACCATAAAGCAACCAGTCAAGTGATATCTTATGCTTGATTGATATACTGCGTAAAAACTTGAATGAAGGATTCTGTGATCCACATTCAACCTTGGCGACATAACGTCTGTCGATTCCGGCTGATTCTCCAAATTCCCTCTGCGTCATTTTCAGCTCTTTCCGTACTTCCTTGATGCGGAGCCTGATCTGGGTAAAGAAATCAGCCTCTCTCTTTTCATCAAGAATATCCTGAGAAAGAACTTCATGATCGTGGTAGCGTTCTCGATACTTGCTCTCTGTTCCCATCATTGTTCTCATATTGCCTCTATTTCCTTTAAAAAATTTTTTTATATTTCTACAGCACTCCTGTGCTATAACTATAAACAAAACTACAATAAAACTCTAATTTTGCAAGAAAAAAGTTAAATTATAAGAAAAAAAATTACAAAAAAGTAAGGGATTCCCTTACAATTATCGGTTTTACTCCTTATTTACGCCACTTCTTTTCCCATAGAAAGGCACTATTGACGATCCTATTAATATCTTGACATCCCCTTCCTTCTCCATGAAGTGATTTAAAAACCTGATATTCTACTGATTCAGGCTGTAAGGAAAAAAATATGACACCGGTTGAACAGGCCCTTGAAATAATCATGGCAGCAACACCGCGGCTCGACAGTGAAATCATTGCCTTTACCGAAGCTGTCGGACGCGTACTCTATTCTGACATCATCTCACCAGTTAATATACCCGGATTCGATAACTCCGCCATGGACGGCTATGCCCTTAAACACGAAGAAAGCAGCGGCGCTTCACCTGAAAATCCCCGCACCTTTACCATCTGTGGCGAAATCCAGGCAGGGGGAGAACCTTCCCGTGCCCGACTTGAACCGGGCACCGCCATACGTATCATGACCGGTGCCCCCATGCCGCCCGGGGCTGACGCGGTCATCCCTGTTGAGGATACCGCTGAAGAAGGAAACATCCTCTCGATAATGAAGCCCCTGGCAAAACATGAAAATGTCCGCTTTGCCGGAGAAGACATCGCCGCGGGTGACACGGCACTGCGCAAAGGCCGCCGACTCACCTCTGCTGATGTTGGACTTCTGGCATCACTGAACTGTACAACCCTTGAGGTTTACCGCCGCCCTGCCGTGGCCATTATTACCACGGGAGACGAGGTGGTTGAACCAGGTGAAGAACTCAAAGAAGGACAGGTGCGCAACAGCAATGCCTATACACTGCTCTGCGAAGTGGCGAAATACGGGGGAGTTCCCCGCTATCTTGGTATTGCCCGCGACAACAGGGAAGAAACCGCTGAAATGTTTAAAGGCGGCCTCGATGCCGACGTGGTCATCACCACGGGGGGCGTTTCAATGGGCAGGTATGATTTTGTAAAAGACGTCATGGCCCGTCTCGGTGTTGACATCAAAATAGAAACCATACGCATGAAACCGGGCAAACCCGTTGTCTTTGGCCAGAAGGGGAACACTCTCTTTTTCGGCCTTCCGGGAAACCCGGTGAGTACCATGGTCTCCTTTCTCCAGTTCGTCCGCCCCGCACTTCTTTTACTTGCCGGGAGCAGCACCCTTGACAAGCCCCTCCTCGAGGCGGTCCTTGACAATCCCCTGAAAAAGAAACCGGGAAGGCGTCACTACATCCGCGGGTACTTTTCCATTCGCCACGGGCGCCTTCATGTCACCACTACCGGCCCCCAGGGATCAGGCATCCTTCGTTCCATGAGCATCGCCAACTGCCTGATTATTCTTCCCGAAGATGTAACAGGAGTAGAGGCAGGCGAAAAAGTCATGATACAGCTCATCGACCACGGTGAAATATAGATGAAGAGGGTACGTGCCATTGTGCTCTATTCAGGGGGCCTTGACAGTCTCCTGGCAGCAAAGATTCTCATGGAGCAGGGGGTGGAAGTTACCGGTTTTCACTGTATACTTCCCTTTACGGCCCCTGACTTCCCCCCTGAAGAACTTGACGTCTCCCGAATGGCACGGCAGATAGACCTGCCCCTGGTCCATTACCGCTGCGACGACGCTTACATTGCCATGATAAAAAATCCTCCCCACGGATACGGGAAACATATGAATCCCTGCGTTGACTGTAAGATTTTTTTTCTGCAGCGGGGAACAGAATACATGAACAAAACCGGTGCCGATTTTATTGCCACGGGGGAAGTTGTGGGACAGCGGCCCATGTCACAGCTAAAGCATACAATGAACCATATCATAAAAGAAACCGGGCTCCATGACCGCCTCCTGCGGCCCCTTTCAGCAAAAATTCTGAAACCGACCCCCATGGAAGAGGAGGGACTCGTTGACAGGGAAAAACTTTTTGATATCAGCGGCAGGGGAAGACGCCGCCAGCTCGAACTGGCGGAAGAGTACGGCATCACTGAATTTTCTTCTCCCGCCGGGGGCTGTCTTTTTACGGACCGCAACATTGCCCGCAGGGTGCGGGACATGTTCGTTCATCACGAAACCACTTCTCCCCTTGACCTCTACCTGATGACAACGGGACGGCACTTCAGAATCAGCGAAAAAACAAAAGTCATTATCAGCCGCAACGAAGGAGAAACCCGTGAACTGGAAAAATACCGTGACCGGGCGGACCTTTTCATGGAACCGGCATTCAAGGGCCCTGCTGCCTTTCTGCGCGGTGAGGCAACCGAAGAAACCAGGGACATTACCGCAGCACTGATCAGCCGTTACGGCAGTCCCATAAAAGAAGAAAATAAACTTTACTTCACGCAGGGAGAGATCAACGGAAGCCTTGAAGCCCCCCCGGCAATGAGTGAAGATGATCTCCACTACATGAGAATATAGGCACTGAATAGGCCGACACATGAGATTAACGAGGATATTTATGAAAAAGAAGACCGTTTCATTTCTCATCTCCGGCAGGGGATCCAACTTTTCCGCCGTGACGGAAAAAATTCTGGCAGGAAAAATTCACGCACGCCCGGGAATCGTTGTTTCAAACAAAGCCGATGCAGAGGGCCTGAAAACTGCCCGGGGCTACGGCATGCAGGCCTTTTTCGTTGACCCGAAAAAATTCTCCTCCCGCCAGGACCATGAAGCCGAAATAATACGCCTCCTCCGGGAACATGACACGGACCTGGTCGTGGCGGCAGGGTATATGCGTATCCTCTCACCCTTTTTCGTTCAGGCCTTTAAAAACAGGATCATCAACATTCATCCAGCCCTGCTCCCTTCATTCCCCGGGGTTGACGGGCAGAAACAGGCCCTTGATTACGGCGTCCGTTTTACCGGATGCACCTCCCACTTTATCGATGAAGGAACCGACACAGGCCCCATTATACTTCAATCCATTATTCCCGTAGAACAGGACGATACGGAGGCAAGCCTTTCGGCACGCATATTAAAAGAAGAACACCGGGTTCTTCCCGAGTCAGTCAGGCTTTTCTGTGAAGACCGCCTCACCGTCAGGGGAAGAAAGGTGATCATCTCGTAAAACAGGGGATTACCTGCGCTGAAATTTCTTTTTCAGTCCCTTGTCCCTGATCTGAAAAAAAATCTCCACACCACCGGAGACTCTGTTTTTGTGAATAACCTTCCCCCCCTTGAGGGGTTTATCGAATTCATCGGCAATTTTGGTTATGTCAATATACATGCTGCCATTGAGGACCCTGACATTGACAATGTCCTTGAGTATCTTATGGCGGGCCCGTGCCTTTGCCGCCTTTTCGTCGGCGCCTGTGACACGAACGGTGTAGGTGTCCCTGTCACTCCAGCCCGTTTCAGGTACAGCCGCGGGTTTTTCGATCTTTTTCGGCTCATTTTTTTTTACCGGTTCATCCTGAACATTCGTACTGCTGCATCCTCCCCACAGAAAAGTGAGAAGCACCAGGAAAACAAGTCTTTCTTTCATTAGTATCTCCAAAAATTTTTTCCTATTACAGGACAAAAAAAGAATAAAAGCAAGTGAAAAATTGACCTTGCCAAAAGAAGCTCCGGGGAAAAAATGTCCCGAGAAACCGGGGAAAAATTTTTCCAGAGCGCACATTATGGTACACACAGATGAGAGCTAAAACTTCCCCCAATGCCCTGAAAAACAAGGACCGGTGTTCAGCCCCATGAGAAAGAGAAAGACAATGACAGAAGGAGCCATCGCCCGCACCCTTTTCAGGCTGACACTCCCCATGATCATCGGAATCGGGAGCATGGCGGCATTCAACCTTGTTGATGCCTTTTTCGTAGGACAGCTCGGGACAAAGGAACTGGCAGCCATGAGTTTTACCTTCCCCGTTATCATGGTAATAGCCGGTATTGCCATGGGCCTCGGCACCGCCACATCCTCCCTGGTTTCACGCGCCATCGGTGAAGATGACAGGGAAAAGGTCCGGCGCCTTACCACCGATGCACTGGTACTCTCCTTTTGTATTGTTCTTGTTATCTCCCTTGCGGGCCTGGTCAGCATTGAGCCCCTCTTTCGTCTTCTCGGCGCTGATGAATCACTTCTCCCCCTGATCAGGGACTACATGTTTATCTGGTACGCGGGCATGCCCTTTGTGATTATCCCCATGGTGGGCAACAATGCCATACGTGCCACGGGAGACACCATGACCCCCACCCTGGTCATGCTCATCTCCATCACCGTCAATATCATCATGGATCCGCTGCTGATATTCGGCGGGGGCCCCTTCCCGGCTCTGGGGCTGGAGGGTGCCGCCTTAGCCACAGTTATCGCCCGGTCAGTTACCCTTATCTTTGCACTCTATCAACTTTCCCGCAAACTGAAAATGATCAGTCACATCATCCCCGTCCCGGCAGAGCTGATAGAGTCATGGAAAAACATTCTTTTCATCGGAATACCCTCGGCGGGAACAAATCTTATCTTTCCTGTTACCATCGGCATTGTTACACGCATGGTGGCGGGATTTGGACAGCCCGCCGTCGCCGCCTTCGGTGTGGCGACACGAATTGAATTCTTCCTCATGGCCCCTGTAGCGGCCCTCTCTTCAGTGGTAATGCCCTTTACAGGACAAAATTTTGGCGCCGGCTGCTTTAGCCGTATCGAAAAAAGTATGAAGCTAAGCGGATACTTTTCACTTATCTGGGGAGGAGTCATCTTTACTGCAATGTTTCTTTTTTCAGAAAACCTTGCGTCTCTCTTCAATGAAGACCCCGCCGTCTACAAAACAACCGCTCTCTACCTGACCATTACGGCTGTCACTATTGGATTCATCGGCATTGCCCGGCTCACTTCTTCGGCACTGAACGCCCTCAACCGCCCCTTTCACTCAGCGGGCATATCAATCCTCCAGCTCCTCGTCCTCTATGTTCCCCTGGCCTGGTTTCTTTCCGGCCCCTTTGCCCTGAAAGGAATATTTTACGGTGCTGCTGTTTCATACCTTTTCACCGGCCTTGCAGCAGCGTTTCTTTTTCACCGGGAAATGGAACTGAAAAAAGAGATAGTTTAAAACAAATGCCTGTGTTTGTTTATTTATAGTAAAATAAACTAAATTCAATAAATGTTTAAGTTAAATTGCAATTTTTTTATTTTTTGTTGACGTTTCATTTTTTTATTATTAATATAACTCCGACATTTTGATGAATATGAAAGGGGGATGAAAATCCCTTTTTGTATTTAATCCGGATAATAACCGGAAGAACTAAATAACAGACTTATTCCAGGAGGAATCTTCCATGAAAAAACTTATGACTTTCGCTCTGGTTCTCACAGTCGGTTTCGCTCTTACTGCCTGTGGCGGATCAAAAATTGGTGGGACTGTAAAGGGTGAAACCTTTAAAACTGAAGGATGGATTGGGAATGACACTTTCCGCATCGCCGCAGCAGGTGCTGCCAAGAGAACTCTTACCAACAAAATTGCCCGCCGTGAAAGTGCAAAGCGTGCTGCAATTCTTAATGCCCAGTACCAGATTCTTGAAAAATTCAAAGGCGCAAAACTCGAAGGTGCCACAGGCATGTCAGACTTCGAAATGACCGGTATGGCAGTTGCCCAGGAAGTTCAGGGTGTCGTAAAAGGCGGATCTGTTTACAAGGTAACCTATGACGCAGAAGATAACTGCGAAATCATTTATGAAGTAAAAGCAAAGGGACTGAAGCAAAAAGTCTCTGCAGCAAAATGGAAGTAAGCGGTAGACACTGCTGTAAAAAAAACCGTGGCTCACAGGCCACGGTTTTTTTATTCTCTTTTTAATATTTACTAAAAAAGCATTAAAAAAGACACCCAATTGAGTGCCTTTTTTAATTGATATATAATTGCAATCCTGGCAGCGTCCTACTCTCCCACACCGTCCCCGGTGCAGTACCATCGGCGATGAGAGGCTTAACTTCTGTGTTCGGAATGGGAACAGGTGTGACCCTCTCTCTATAACCACCAGAAAAATGTTTCTCATCAAGTGATGTATAACCATATAGTTCTCTGGCAAAAAACTGTCAAGGAAAAATAATATTTTTACTATTTTTTTAGTTTTTTTAAAAAATCACGCGTAAAAATGTTTACATTTTATCTTTAGAATAATACGCTTTTGTTTCTCTGCAACAATCTGTTTCACCGAGGTAACTGTTATGACAATTTACAGGATACTGTTCCTGCTTACAATAATTTTCATCTCACCCGGTTTACTCATGGCGGAAACATCCTTCGGTATACTCCCCATGGTATCAAAAAATGTTTCACGGGACAACATTGATGAGGCCACAACTGCCCTCTATGAAAATCTCATCAGCTCAAAAAAATATTCCATTGTCAACCGCAAAGAGATTAAAAAAGTGTTACGTGAACAGGCCTTTCAGATGACCGGGGCAACCAGCCAAAGAAAAAAAAGCCAGATGGGCCGAATCCTGGGAATCGAAAAAATTATTTCCTTATCAATGTATGCCAAAGGAAAAAAGAACAAAGCTATAAACCTGAGCGTTATCGATGTGGAAACAGGGCAGGTAGAATTCACACGGGAAATCTACGAAAAAAACTCCGGGGCAAAGGCTCTGGGCAGGTACACGGCTGCAGCAATCATCAATGAGTACCCTCTCATCAGCAATGTTCTGGGAAAAGCCGGTAATAGTATTATAGTCAACATGGGAAGCCGTCACGGCCTGGAATCAGGAGACCGCCTTTTCGTGGCGCGTCATGAACTTCTGCGGGATGCAAAGGGAAAGATCATTTTTAAAGAAACAAAAAGAATTGCCCTCCTCAGGGTAACACATACCGGCCCCCGAAGAGCAAAAACTAAAATTATTCGTCTTATGAAAACAGGTACCCGCATACAACCGGGCGATCTTGTCTCTAAGGAACCGATTCCAAAACAGGCCCCGAAAATCAGTCACAGTCCCTTGATACAAAACTACCGAAAAGGAAAACTCATCATTGACGACAACATGAGAAGCGAAAAGCTTCTCTCTGTCATCAGAAACCATGGTCGCGCTTATAAAAGCGGTGCCCTTCACATGAATTCTACAGCCAATAATACCGGTCACGCCTACTGTTATTACTCCGCCCCTGCCGATAACCTTGCAGATTTTATCCTTCAGGGCGAATTTGAATTTCAACAAATAAAATCCGGCTATTATAACAAAATCAACATCGCCTTCTGTTCAAATGCTGACTATACCCACGAAAACGGGTATGCCCTCTTCTTCAATAATATCGGCCAGTATGAAATCGATGTCTTTAAACAGGGGTCTGTCTTCAGCCTTGTTTCGATACGAAACACCCACCTGCTGAAAAGGGGGGTTGGGGAAACGAACAGGTTCAAAATCGTGGCAAAAGATTCGCGCTTTGATATCTACCTGAACGGAAAATTTCTTATCGGTTTCGAAGACTACACCTTTGAAAAAGGCGCTATTGGATTCAAAGTCAACTGGGGAGGCTATGTTACCATTGATGATGTTGAGATATGGAAACATCGAAAAAGGTAATCAAATAGAACCTCCCCCCTCCGGGGGGAGACATGAGGGGAGGCCTACAGTGAAATTGTATTAAGGCCCGGTTGCCGGGACATTACCTGGAAAGCGGCGCCCTGAAAAAAACTGACGTGACAAGCTCAATAAAAATTCCGTAAATCATGCCCATGAAAAGGGTGCTGCCGAAAATCATGGCATGAGAGAATTCCGGGTTCTCCGGCGCCATGAGACAACTGAAGGCAAGGGGCAGGCTGAAGAGAATCCCGAAAAGGGCTCCCCGCAGTGACCAGTGAAAAAGAAAGAGTGAACTGGCACCCAGGGCAAAACCGATGAGGGTCCTGCTGACAATAATCTGTACAGCAACAGGCCAGGGAAGGGGTGTCTTCCCTCCCGAGGCAAGACCGAAACAGGCAAGCCCGCAGAGAAGACCCATAAAAGTTGCGACAATGATTCTTTTTGATTTCATGCTTTCCTCCTTCATTTTATTCTGCCCAGGCGGGCATGGCCTTCATATAACTGTCGGCGCGTTTTAAAAATTCATTCTCATCACCGGTTCCCTCCGGGGCCCAGCCTGCAAGCCAGGCGGCGATTCCCTTCTGCACCACCTCCCGGGAATAGACTTTGCCCCGCGGATCAACACAGTACTGACAGTAATTTCCATGGGTATGCTCCTCCAACAGGGGCATACCGCATGAATAACATGCATTGCTCATTATAAGCCTCCTTGTTTTTTAATACCGGTAATGTAAGAAGGCCCTGTGACAGCATCATGTCAGGTTTGATAGAGGGCAGCGATTTTT
This sequence comes from uncultured Leptospirales bacterium, assembly GCA_964534225.1. GTDB lineage: Bacteria > Spirochaetota > UBA4802 > UBA4802 > UBA5550 > CAZHNW01. The sequence goes on from CAZHNW010000029.1 coordinate 35,131, forward strand.
TTTGCTTTTTGCTGAAGAATTATTCTCACGTGAAGGGGTTCCTCGACTTTAAGGTTTTCGCCATAGCTCAAAAGGTGCGAATAGACCCATTCGTCTTCGGGGAAGGAAACCCGTACCAGGAGGGAACCGTCTTCCTGCTCATGGATCACCTCCGGGTCGAAGTAATCCTCAACACGGTGCCGCACCGGGGGCATGAACCTCAGTAGAAGGTCAACCATTGAGGGAGGGGCCTCATCCTCTTTCATGTAATCTTTGTACGAGGCATTTTTGCGCACAAATTCCCTTCCGGGGGGTTCAAGCTCACTGATCCGGGAAAGGCGAAAGATGCGGTAATCATCTTTCAGGGTACAGTAGGCAAAGAGGTACCAGGCAAAACCTTTAAGTATCAGGGTCATGGGTTCAACGGTCCGGGTGACTGATTCCCCCCGGGCATTGCGGTAGAGAAAGGTCAGCTCCCGGCACTGCTGTATTGCCTTCTGTATCTCCTGCAGGACATCCCGCTGCCGTTTTCGGTATCCCCAGGGCAAAATATCAATGATCAGCTGTTCCGCCATGCCCTCACTGGCATGAGACGCTTCCCGGGGAAAGACGCTGGTTATTTTTTCTATGGCAGAATCAAGGTTCCTGCTGTCTATGGCCCCGCTGACACCCTTGAGGGCGGAAAGAATGGCCACCATGTCATTGAGGGTCATGACCTGGCGGTCGAACTTGTAATTGTCCATGATGCCGAACCCGCCGTTATTACCAGGATATGATATAACGGGAATGCCCGCCATGTTGATGGCCTCGATATCCCTGTATATGGTTCGTACAGAAACCTCGAACCGTTCAGAAAGCTCCTTTGCAGAAATCCTTTTGCGATTAAGCAGAAGAACTGTTATGGCAAGCATCCGGTCTATGCGCACTGCGTTTACCCTTCCCTGTTATTGTCACAAAAAAAACATTTTGCTGCTACTGGAGCAACATGCTTTCCATTACCCGCTAAATCTACCCCGGGTGCAATACATTTTTGCCTTCCCCATAATACCCGGAAAAGAGTTGCCGACCCTGCATTTTTTTTGTATTATACCCTGATGCTTTTATTCAAATGGACATTTTATGAAACGATACTGGTACACCTCTCACAAAAAAGAACGAACTTCCCCCCTGCCTGAAAAAACAGTGAAAGGGGCCCGACCCTGTTCAGGTGAATCACCCTCTGAGCGCAATCATAAATACCGCCAGCTCATCGAAATAAACAGCTTTATCACCAACTCCCTTGAAAAAAAAGAGGTTTTAAAACGTATTCTCAACCAGGTAAAGTGTATTCTCCAGTGCGAGGCATCGAGCCTGCTCCTTGCAGACCGTGAACTGAAGGTATTAAAATTTGCCGTTATGAGCGAAGAGGGAGAAAAAGAGATCCTTAAAAATACCGGCCTGAAAATGGGCGAAGGAATTGCCGGCACAGTTTATTCCAACGGCATGCCCCTGATCATCAACAATCCTTCCGATGACCCCCGCTTTTCTGACATTGCCGACAAACAGGCAAAAAAACAGACACGATCTCTCATCGCTGTACCCCTTGCCGTTGACGGTGAAATAATCGGTGTCATTGAATCGATCAATAAAAGGGGGGGAAGTTTTACCCCCTTTGACCTGACCATTCTCCAGTACATATCGACTCAGGCGGCAATCGCCATCAAAAACGCTGACCTTTTCAACATGGCCATACGTGACAACATGACGATGCTCTATGTGCACAAGTATTTCAAGGAACGCCTTATCGAGGAAGGGGCGCGGTCGAAACGCTATGGACACCCCCTTTCCCTTGTCATGCTCGATATCGATCACTTTAAATCTTTCAATGACACCTACGGCCACCAGGCGGGAGACAAGGTTCTCAAGGCCGTGGCCGACACCATTGCCCGCAACTGCCGCAACATGGACATCCCCTGCCGCTACGGGGGCGAAGAGTTTGCCGTCATACTCCCGGAAACAGGAACAGATGATGCACTGGTCTTTTCTGAAAGGGTTCGGGAAGAAATAGAGGCCATGTTCATCCCCTGGGGAGACCATGAGCTTCACCTCACCATCTCTGCCGGGGTAGCGTCACTTCCTGCCGCCGATACCCCAACCATGGATGATTTTATCCGGATGACAGACATGGCCCTTTACTATTCAAAAAACGCAGGCCGCAATCGGTCCACCCTGTATACACCCGGTCTCGATACCCCGGAATGAGACAATAAAGGTTTCTTTCTGTACCTCTGACTTTTTATTTTTTTTCCTTGAACATAGCGCATCATTCAATGCAGACTCCATTCAAAGATAACCGGAATAAAAAATGACACCTGTACAAAAACCAAAAACAAAACAGAAACGCAAAGACGGCCTCAAGAGACAGGCGCAGATCATGGGAATCGCCCTGAAAATTTTTGCAGAAAAGGGCTATCATTCCACCTCTGTCGACGAAATCATCAGCGCCGCTGGTATCGCAAAGGGCACCTTCTACCTTCATTTCGAAGGCAAACTCGATATTCTCGACAAGATCGTCGACAGTAATCTCGCGAACCTCTACAATTACTTCAAGGTTCTCGACATTTCCGCGCCGAAACCGATCTCTGAAATCAAGGACATGTATATCAATGTTGCCATCATCCTGGCAAAAATTCCTGAATTCAAGCAGTTCACCAAACTGTTTCTCAGTGACATTGTCGGTATCGATGACGCAATACAGAAAAAACTCAACCAGTTCTTTGATGATATCGTTAAAATGTCCACCGGCTACATCGAACAGGCCCGAAAAGACGGCAGGGTAAAAGCATCCGTCGATTCATATACCGCATCCATCTGTATTGTCGGATCGGTAAAGGAAATCATTTTCCGCTGGGCCGTTCTTGACGAGGATATCGACACGGTAAAGGCCATAGAAAACATGCTTTCAATTTTTCTCTACGGCATGCTTAACGAAGATCATATACCAGGGTAGCCGGTTTCGGAAAAATTTTGATTTCTTCCCCTGGTTACGACCGCTGTTTTTTCATTCCCCTGCCGGGGGTCTTTACTCCCGCAACGCGATAGACTTCCCCCCCCCTTTTTTTTTGATACCGGACGCCTTAGAGACTCAATTTTAACTTGACCTCCGGACGGTTTTATATTATGAGGGTTAAATATAGACTTTTAGTTTATTCTAATTTTTATACTATACTGGTTGAGAAAAACTATGAAAACACAATCACTTCTCAGGGGAAGGCGTGGAAAAATTCTACGGGCCATCATGGAGGCCATCATTCCACGGGGAGGCGCCTTTGAGGCAAGCCCCGCTGATTATGACCTGATACCCAAAGCGGAGGAGTTTCTCTCCCGTTTTGATGCCCTCTCTCGCAATGCCATTCCCCTGCTTTTTTACTATGTGCAGTTTTCCTCCCTGCCCCGTACAGGGCGCTTTTTCACCACCCTCTCTCCTGAAAGGGCGGGTCAGCTCCTGGGGGCAATGGAGGAAAGCCCCTTCTACTATCGGCGGGCCATTGTCATGCTGCTGAAGGTCATCACCACCCTTGCCTTTTTTGACATTGACGAGGTGGCGGCAGAAATCGGCTACAGCCATGGTTGTCATCTCCGCGATATGCGGCAATAATTTCTGATAAAAGGAACCACCAATGATAAGGGAATTCAAGGATTATACAGCTGACAGTGAAGAAAAATGTGATGTCTGTGTCATCGGCAGCGGCGCCGGCGGTGCCGTGGTTGCCAAAGAGCTCGCGGAGAAGGGTCACGATGTCGTTCTTGTCGAAGAGGGAAGCTACTACAGAAAAGAAGACTGGTCGGGTAAACCC